>CAYRAC010000288.1:0-5620 GCA_964422045.1 uncultured Steroidobacteraceae bacterium | reverse complement strand
CTCGTGTGTCGCTCGGACCTCGTCGAGACACCAGATGCTCTGAAAGCCTCGGAAAAACCGCGGCGCCGACGCCGCGGTCACGATTCGCCGATGCCCATCACCGATCGTGAACGTCAGCCCATCAAGTTAGCTGACCGCTCTCATTAGCGAGCCGGTTCCACGAGCGATGCGTCGTTATTCTTGGGCGCATTGACGCGTGTGCTCACGGGCCACGCCACCATCAAGTCATCCGGATAGGGTGTGAGCGCCTCCCACGCCTCCTCTGGCGTGCCGGTCAACCAGGCTTCACGGTCGGCCTTTTCAAGGATCGCCGGCATCCGCTGCTTCGTGTTGTGAATCTCGCCGACCAAGCTGTTAGCGGGCACAGTGATGTGCACGACGGACTCGATGCGCTCGCCGCTGTCCGTTCTCGAAGAATCCCAAAGCGCGGCAAAGGCAAATATTGGCTGGTCATTGCAATGGATGTAGTAGGGCACCTTGGTCTTGCCGTCGGCCTGTACTTGCCATTCGTAGAAACCCATGGCCACCTGCAAGCAGCGCTGTCCGCGCGTCCACGGGCCCCGATAGCTCGCGGCGGTCTGCACAGTCTCGACCCGCGCATTGATCGTGCTGTACTTGGGCGGTACGCCCCTCGCAAAGAACGGAATGAGACCCCAGCGCATCAAGGAGCCGTGGGGCTCGCCTTCAATAGCGCGGATTACCGGCACATTCTGGGTGGGCGCGACGTTAAAGCTCGAAGGGAACCGCCACTCCGAATGAACGAGATTGAACTCTCGCTCGATCGACGCTTCGTCGGGGGATACGTATCGGCCACACACGGCACCTAATATAGCATCGGAAATCCCGGGTGAAGCGCCGAGCAACGACGTCCATAATTTATCCAGTAGTCTCTGACGTCGACCACTGTACGAGTTATACCCGAGCTATCCACAACGAGCCGGCGCTAATGTCGGCCCATGGAATACGCCAAGCTCGAAACCGCAACGCTCGCGCACGTGGATGATTCGTACTACTACGGTGCGTACTGCCGCAAGTGCAGGCATGCGGCGCGAATCTCCCTCGTCAAGCTGCGGCAGCACCTGGGCGATGATTTCGCGTTATCGCGAGTGAAAGAAAGACTTCGTTGCGAGCGGTGTAAATCGCGCCAGGTTGTTGTCACATTCCTCGCCCCTAATCAGCGGACCGGCAGCGTCGCCTACCTTTTCGGCGAGCCCTTGCGCTAGCAAGGCGCCGATTCCGGGTGTTCCGCTCCACTGACACGCGCTTGCGGCTAATGTCCATTGAAGTGAAGCGTTCATTGGCGCAGTGTTAGACGCCCATCTTTCATCTGCTTGGGACATACGCCATGATCAAACGAGCTTTGTTACTCCTTGCGGCAGCCGGTATCTACGTCTGGGCGCGTCGTCGGCAGGAAAGGATGGCGCTTGCGATCAAGGACGAGCGCAGCGCTGAATCCGAATGGGCGAACGAAGGCGGTAGAAATCCGCCGGCATCGGCATAGCAATGAGCAATTCGGGCAAACCGCCGGCAAACGAAAAAGGCGATAAAAAAAGCAAATCCGGCGGGCTGGTTAGCATCGATTCAATCATCGACGATATCGGACGAAAGGCACTTGGGGAAGCGCGCAAGAAAGAGGAAATCGAGCGAATTCAGCGCGAGCAGGCGAAACGCAGCAAATAGATGGATCGCACCGCGTTCAGACAATTGCGGAGCCGGCGTCGCGTCAGCGGGTGGCGTTGCGCCACCACCAGACACCCGCCGGGTCGACGTCGCGCACGGCGCGCTTCGTTCGGCACAGATAATTCAAATGCGCGATCGCCTCGCCGGTCGCCATACCCAAAAGCTCGGCCGTGATGGGACGTGAGAAGAGACTCGCGAACACGTCCACGGCGCGGCGTGGCGCCCCAAGATCGCTCTCCAGGCAAGCCAAGTTGCGCCGGTGCGATTCGCTCAATTGGTCGATGCGCACATGCAAGCCCCGGAATGGCGCATTGTGGGCGGGCAGCACCAGCACGTCGTCCAGCACCCGAGTCTTGATGCGCTCCAAGGAGGCGAGCCAATCGCCCAACGGATCCGCGTCCGGCTCGGTGGGATACACCGATACATTGGAGCTGATCTTCGGCAGCACCTGATCGCCGGAAATCAATAGCTTCAGCGCCGGGCAATACAAGCACGCGTGCTCGGGCGAGTGACCGCTGCCGATCACGACGCGCCACTCATGGTCGCCCAGCACGAGCGCATCGTTGTCTGCAAGTCTGCGATAGGCCGCGGGCAGCGGATAAATCATTTCACCAAAGGAGCCAAATCGGGCTTGGTAGCGGCTGAGCGCCTCGCCATCCCAACCGGCGCTGCGGTAAAAGTCGACACCCTCCGCCGGCGCAAGGCGCCCGGTATCCGCGGCCATCAGACGGCACGTCAAATACTCGAGCCGGCTCATCCACAGCTGCACCGCGAATTTGCCGGCGATCCAGCCCGCCATCCCGCAATGGTCGGGATGCATATGGGTGACGATCACGCGGGTCACCGCCGCCCCGCCCATGGTGTTCGCAAAGACCGTCTGCCAGGCGTCGATGGTCTTGGGCGTGCGCAGTCCCGTATCGATGATCGCCCAGCCGCCCTGTTCGGCGACGGCCCAGACATTGATCCACTGCAGCGAACCGGACAGGGGCATGCGCAGCCACAAGACCCCGGGAGCGATCTCGACCGCAGAACCGTCGCCGGTCTGCGGCTCCGTCTGCAGCGGATAGCTCAAGGCCGCCGACTGCGCAATACGCTCCTGCTGTCTTTTGCTTGTCACGCGATGCTTTGGTTTTCGATTGCTGCCTTCAAACAACGCCCGCGGCGCGCAGACTGTCGATGTCCGCGTCACTGCGCCCCAACTCGCGCAGTATGGCAGAGGTGTGTTCGCGCAGATGCGGATTCCACGGGTGGCACACGCGACTCTCCTTCAGGCGCATCTCGGCGCCCTGCTGGCGCATATAGTCGCGGTTCAAATTGACGCCCGCGGCTTTTTCGCGCGTACCCACGCACGTCGGTCCGATCTGCCCGCGGAACTTGTCGATCTCAAGCTTGCGATGCTCGGGATCGAGGCGATCGTTGCCGTCGGCGTTGAATAGCGGCGCGACCAATAAGACGACGTGATCCAATACCGAGCAATGATGTCCGAAATGCAGCGTGCCGACCCGCGGATTTTCAGTCGACCTCAATGCGTGTCGGATTCACGCGGGCGCTCGATCAGCACAATGCTAGAGCTCTCCTGAACGCGGTCGAAAATGATTTCGGCGCCGTCCGGCGAAACGTCGAAATCGCCAATCACGAAGTCTGCCGGTAAATCCGTCAGCTGGTTCTCGGCTCCGGTCTGCGGATTGAACTGCCAGAAATCCTTGCGATCGATGCCTCCGCGCAGAAACACCAACGACCCGGAATTGCGGGTGAACGCGACTCGGCGAGCGCCGAGTGTCAGAATCAGGCCGGGCAAGTTGTAGGGTCTGCCGTCAGGAGCGGAGGCACGCAAAGGAAATACGGTGGCTACCTGCGCACCGGAATAGACAAAGTACTTACCGTCGGGAGACCACACGGGATCGACGGAATAGTCCGGCACGATCGACTGCGGCGCGGTGGCATCGAAAAGGATCTTTGCGAGACGCGGTTCGCCGTCACTCACGACCGCTCCCACGATTGACAGTGAATCGGGAGTCCAGGCGAGATCGCCGCGCAAGGCGAGCGTTCGCGTTACCGCCTTAGGGTTCCGACCGTCAGGGTCAATTGTGTATAGCTGCGTCGCGCCGCGTCTCTCTACGGTAAAGGCGATACGGCGACCGTCCGGCGATATGGTTGGTGCGCCGACCCGATCTACGCTTGCATCGCCCCAAAGCTCGGTTGCGGTTCCATTCGCGTACTTCCAGATCCCACGCCGCGCTCCATCACTCGATACGTACGCGATGTAACCTGACCCGAAGCGCGGCCCAGAGGCACTTGGCGTCACGGACGCGATCCGTTCGGCCTTATCAGCGGGCGGTCCGCCGCTGCCGACGGAAACGCGCCAAAGGTCTGACCGGAAGTCGGCGACGGTCGCAAGCAGGCGGGTGCGATCCGCGTTCGCAGCAAGGGAGGTATAGCGCTCCAAGCCAACGCTGACGCGGCGCGTGCGCTTTAGCGCCACATCCATGACACGCAACCACGGCCCCGAACCGTCGACATCGGTCGCCAAATAAAGAAGAGTGCGTGCGTCGAGCAGCACCGGATACGTAACCAGGGAATCGTGAAACGTGAGGCGCTCGAGTCCAGCTCCGGAAGGTCGCAGCCGCCAGATATCCCAGTGGGCAGACGGAGGGTCGCCGCGGACAAAATAAATGAACTCGCCGTCGGGTGACCAGGTGAGAAAGTGGCAGTGAATGCCAGGCGCCGCCACGTAAATCTGGTGCGCTGTCGCATCGCTGGCCGCACGCAGGAAGACCGGGTCTCCTGGCGCGGTTGTATGAAACACCAAACGTCTTCCGTCGGGCGACCAGGCGAACTCGGCGGTTTCCGACAAGTACGGCTGCAAAGTGCCACCCCTCGTCGGCGCAGCCAAGATATTTACGTCCTGGGACCGTGACCCATCGCCACTGCGCGTCCAGAACGTGACCAGCGAGTCGTCCGGAGAGAAGGCTAGCGTTCGAACTTCGGGATTTCGAAGTTGCTGGAACTTGCCCTCAGTCAGGTTGCGGTAGCGGTTGGTGCCGATCTCGGTCAACCAGACATCGAGGTGTCCGTCGCGGGCGGCCAGAAACGCTGCATATCTTCCGTCGTGCGAGATGGCAGCCGCTTGCTCGGTACCCGCAAAATCCGCGAGGCGCAAGAACCTCGCCTGGGCCAGCGGATCGAGCCACAGATGGCCGGGCGCCCGACGCAGCGGTCCAAAGACCAGGAACGCAGTTGCAGCCAGGATGACGGCGACCGCCGTGAGGCCTGCGACACCCAGCTTCGCCCGCCAAGGCGGGACGCTTGCTTCTGACAATGCCGGGGATCCGCGGGCGCTTTCTTCTTCTGCTGCGAGCCGTACGCGGCGACTTTCCCACCATTCGTCAAGTTCAGAACGGAAGGCGAAGACGGATCCTCGCTTATCGTGGAGGTGGCGGTGCACGGGCATCGCCTCGCGTCGCTCCCACCGCTGCACAGTGCTGACGTCACGTTTGAGATAGGAAGCAATCTTCTTCCAGGAATCGAGCCGATCTTCCCGTGAGCCCGGCACTCGGGCAGCATCTTGGCTTGTCGGCGATTCGTCCATGTGTGACCAGCCCCACCGCTCCCCCGCGGCGATTCTGTGCGTCGCGGCAAATCACGGCATTACACCGCATGCGCCCCAATACGGCCGTATTGCATCACTTTGCAGCTTGCCGTGTCCATTTTCCCGGGCCATCATCGACCGGCCGGGCCATGAATCAGCATGCCATAGGGGGTTGTATGGGAACGAATGAGACACTTCAAAAAGCCGCAGACAGCCGTGAGGAGTCGTCGGCGCCCAATCCCTTGAGCCGACGCTCGTTTTTCGGTCGCGTGGGCGCCTCCACTGCACTCGCCGCAGCGACGAGTGCCGCACTTCCCTCGCTCCTCTTGAGCAAGACCGCTCAAGCGGACG
>CAYRAC010000287.1:0-5628 GCA_964422045.1 uncultured Steroidobacteraceae bacterium | reverse complement strand
TTCGCGAACCCCTATTTGCCCATCGTGCCGGGATCCACACAAGGCCAACTAAGTCTGCCGCCCAGCAACACCCTGCAACAGCTCAATGCCACCGGCAATGTCCAACTGCCTTGGGCGACCACCCTGACCTACGGCGCATCCTTGAGCACACTTAAGCAGAATGCCTCCTTCTTGCCCATCAGCACATTACCCGGACAAGGAGCCACGCAGACCGACTCGCTCGATGGCAATGTGCATCTGTCGCATTACGCGCTCGGCCTGGCGTCGCGCCCTTTGCCAAAGCTCAGCGTACGCGGCAATGCCGCCTATGACGGGCGCGACGATAAGACCAACCCACTGGAATTCGCCTACATCGTCACTGACACTTTTCCCGGTGGCACCGCCATCACCCCTCGCTACAGTGAAGATCATGTGCGCCTTGATGGTGGTGCCGACTATGCCTTGGCACGCTGGCTGCGCGTCGGAGTCGGCGGCAAGCTCGATGAAATTCACTACGGTCCCGGACAATTCGTCAGCTGGACTCAAAACGCGCAAAGTTGGGGACGCGCCACGATCACTCCGCTTGCGCCCTTAAGTTTCACCCTAAAATACGGCAACGCGCTTCGTAAGACCTCTTCCTTCGATGCGGCGGCGTTCCCGCTCGAGGAAAACTCTCTCATACGAGATTATAACTATGCTCCTCGAGATCGCGTGTTCTCGACTTTCACGGGTGCTTGGTCCATCACCGCTGCCATCACGTGGTCGATCGAGGAGTCGCTCTCGAAGGACGATTATCGATCCTCGCCATTGGGGTTGGAGAATACGCATGAACAACGCGTGTCCAGCACGCTGACCTGGTCGCCCAAAGACACCCTGAGTGCTTACCTGGACGCCGGGTACGAGCGCCTGACTAACCTGCAAAACGGATCGACTGGAGACAACACGACGCCGTGGCTTGCCGGAGATACGGATCGCTTCTGGAATGTTGGCGTCGGCGGACGCTGGGTGCCGCAAGCTCGATGGACAGTCACTTTGGACTACCTCTTGGCGCCCTCGTACGACAACAACGACAGTATCGTCGGCGGCATACAGCAAGCCTTTCCGCAGAATTGGACCAAACTCGACTCCACGCGCCTCGGGGTGGGCTATCAATGGACGGCAGCGACGCAAATCCATTTTCGATATACCCGCGAGCAATACCAATCGAGTGACTGGTCCTTAAACGGGGTCGGACCGTCGACGATACCAAACGATCTGGCATTCGGTGTTCAGCCCTATCGCGACAGTGTCAATGTCTTCAGTCTGACCGTGCGTTATCAATTCGGCCGCGACACCGCGCCAGCGCATTCTGCCCCATGACCATGCGGTCAGCTCGTCACGCTAAACAACGTCGAGATGTCGATGTAGATTCGATAAGAGGAAATCTTCTCGCCGCGCAGTTGAAATATGTTGGCGAAGGGAAAGGTGACGACCGATCCGTCGTGTCGTGTATAGGTAACTTCGCCTTCACAGCCGGCCGATTCGCCGGTGCACCAGCTCGCAACCAGACGATGCTGGCTCGATCTGATGGTTCCGAAGAATCCCGTCACGGCGGCACCGATTTCCCGGGCGCCCTGAATCATCGGCGCATTGCCGAAGCGAAACTGCGCGTCCGGAGTCAAGAAGCCGACAAACCCCGCCGCATCGCACGCGTCAATCGTCCTGAACAAGCGTTCCCACCAATAAGGATTCGGCAGCGACTCGGCAGCACGCTGAGCGCCGTCCCCGTGGGCGTGATTGCTAATCATCGCAACAGCATACGCCCAACGCGCAGTGCTGCGCCCTATTTCCGAGGATAATTCTTATGTCGCAAATTCCCCTGCAAATCGATCAGCCCTCCCAGTCACTGGCGGGCGCTGGTTTCTTGAGCGCGGCGCGGCGCGCCTTCCTCGCGACTCGTCCACCCTTTCTGATCGCCTCGGTGTTGCCGGTACTCGTCGGTACAGCGTGGGCGAGCACGGCTTTTCATCGGTTCGATGGTTTGCTCTTTGGCTTGGCTCTTGCAGCGACCGTCTTTGCACACGCCGCGACGAATGTTTACAACGACGTGAGCGACGATATCATCGGTGCAGATGTCGGCAACACAGACCGCATTTATCCGTACACGGGTGGCTCGAGATTCATTCAAGCGGGACTCTTGTCGCGATCGGAAATGACGCGCCTGGCACTCGGGCTGAGTGCAGTCGCTCTGCTTCTCGGCGCCGTACTCGCCTATGTACGCGGCCCCGGCGTCATCCTGTTGGGGGCCGCCGGTTTAGGTCTCGGGCTTCTTTATTCGTTACCGGGTCCGCAGTTGTCCGCGCGCGGCGTCGGCGAGGCCGCCGTAGCACTGGGGCTTGGAGTTCTTCCGGTGCTCGGCGCCGTGTGGTTGCAAACGGGATTGGTCGATTCCGGCGCCGTCCTCATCTGCATACCGGTCAGTTGCTGGGTAGCCGCAATTCTCATCATCAACGAGGTTCCCGACGTAGAATCCGATCGACGCGCACTCAAACGCACGCTGGTCGTTCGTTGGGGCGTCACGGGCGCGCGCTTTATCTACCGGGCACTCACCTTGGTCGCGCTGATCGCAACCGGCGAGGCCATCATTCGCCACGCACTGCCGCTGTGGTTTGCAATTGTGTCTGTCGCCCTCGCCGGGTTGGGCCTACTGGCAGCGGGCCGCATATCAACGGAGCGCGCGGCACGCGCGCGCCTCAAGCAGGGGATTGAACTGACGCTCGCTATCCAGGCCATCGGCTGCATGCTCGTCTCGATTGCGTTGCTGCTTAAGCGCTTCCTCTAAGATCGACCGCTCATGCACGGACTCCTCGACCCCGCTCGCGGGACGACGGTCGATGACCGCTCCGCCAACGCCCTATACACCTGTCCCATGCATCCGCAGGTCCGTGAACATCAGCCGGGTCCCTGTCCGAAATGTGGAATGGCACTGGAACTCGTCATCCCAACGACAGCGGCGACGCCGAACCCGGAATTAGCGGACTTTCGGCGCCGCTTTTTGTGGACGCTACCGTTCACGGTCCTGGTCGCCGCCCTGTCGATGATCGGCCCCTCCCGTTTGCCGCCGATGATGCAGGATTGGCTTCTATTCTGGCTGTCTACGCCCGTCGTACTGTGGGCTGGCAGGCCGCTCTTTACGCGCGGGCTGCAATCCATTTTCCGCAGAAGCCCGAATATGTGGACGCTCATCAGTTTGGGGAGCGGCGCCGCATTTATCTACAGCGTAGCCGCAATCGGGGCTCCGCGCGCTTTCCCCGCTTTATTTTTGCACGCCGGGCGCGTGCCGGTCTATTTCGAAGCGGCTGCGGTCATTATTTCGCTGACGCTGCTCGGCCAAATCCTGGAACTCAGTGCGCGTTCGAAGACCAATGCCGCTGTCCAGTCGCTGTTGCGTTTGGCTCCGAAGACAGCGCGCCGCATCGCGGGCGACGGCAAGGAAGAGGACGTGCTCTTGGGTGACGTGCGGGTCGGGGACCTGTTGCGCGTGCGCCCAGGCGAGAAAGTTCCCGTTGACGGCAAAGTCATCGAAGGGGGCAGCGCCATTGATGAATCGATGCTGACAGGAGAGCCCCTGCCCGTGATGAAGCAAGTGGGCGATTCGGTGATCGGCGCCACTCTCAACACCGACGGCGCTCTCGTGATTCGCTCGGAGCGCGTCGGCAGCGGCACCGTCCTTGCGAGCATCGTGCAACTGGTGCTCCAGGCACAACGCTCGAAGGCTCCCATGCAGCGCATGGCGGACCGCGTGGCCGGCTATTTTGTTGTGACCGTAGTCAGCGTCTCTGTCCTGACCTTCCTCGCGTGGGGCTTTCTCGGCCCGAGTCCCAGCTGGTCCTATGGGTTGCTCAACGCCGTTGCGGTCCTGATCGTCGCGTGTCCATGCGCTTTGGGCCTTGCGACTCCGATGTCCATCATGGTAGCTACCGGCAAAGCCGCCTCAGAAGGCATTCTGTTTCGCGACGCCGCTGCCATAGAAAGCCTTTGCAAAATAGACACGCTGGTGGTCGATAAGACAGGAACGTTGACTGAAGGCAAGCCGCGCTTCGATCGTTGCATCGCAGCACCCGGCCAAGACACCACAGAAGTGCTGCGACTCGCCGCAAGCCTCGAGCAAGGCAGTGAGCATCCCATAGCCCGAGCAATCCTCGACGCCGCCATGTCACAACAGTTGCCGCTCGCGAAGATCGACGGCTTCTTGGCAACGGGCGGTCAGGGCGTTCATGGAAGCACTGAGGGGAAGCGCTATGCGCTCGGCAATCGGACACTGATGATTGCAAGCGGTACGAATATCGATGCCGTCGGACCTGAAGCCGATGCGCTTCGCAACCAAGGTGCGAGTGTCATGTATCTGGCTCAGGATCATCGGTTCCTCGGGGTACTTGCCGTATCCGATCCGATCAAATCGACGACTGCCGGCGCTTTGTCGGCCCTGAAGGCCGCCGGCATTCGCATCATCATGGCGACCGGAGACGGAGCGGCGACCGCCAAAGCCGTCGCCACGCAGCTCGGGATCGAGGAGTTCTATGGCGATGTCGATCCGGCCGCGAAACTTGCCCTGATAGAACGGCTACAAGCCGCGGGTCGTGTCGTGGCCATGGCCGGCGACGGCATCAATGATGCTCCGGCGCTCGCCCGCGCTAACGTCGGCATTGCCATGGGCACCGGAACCGATGTGGCTATCGGCAGCGCACAAGTGACGCTGGTAAAAGGCGATCTACGCGGTATCGCCCGCGGCCGCGCGATTGCGTCGCAAACGGTGCGAAACATGAAGCAGAACCTGGGATTCGCATTGGTGTACAACGCCTTCGGCGTGCCACTGGCTGCAGGGGTGTTATTTCCGTTTACCGGCTGGCTTGTCTCACCCATGGTGGCGGCGCTCGCCATGAGCTTAAGCTCTGTCTCGGTCATTTCCAATGCTTTGCGTCTGCGAGTGCGACGGCGCTGACCTTGTCGGTGCACGCCTACCGCACAGACGGCATCAATCGAAACGCATTAGTGTTGCGACAGCCGCACAGCGCGATTGAATTCGCTGGGCGAGTACTGTCACGAACCGCCTCACTCCACGGGAGCCGGCCAAGGAACATTCTTTATGCAGCTAACTCGAGCATTCGCCGTTGCAACCTGTGCAGCGGCAGCGATCATCGTCGCCGCGGCAGGCGCACTGATGTTTTCTCAGCGCGCGGCCGCCACGGTGCAGTTCGCCAAGGACACGGGCAAGTCCTGCGGAGATTGCCACACCAATCCCAAGGGCGGCGGTGCACTTACGCCGCTGGGAACCCAGTTCAAGGCCAACGGAAATAAGATGCCCGCTGTCCCCGCGTCGCCATAAAGCAGCCCATCATCCGGCGCCGCGGCTCCCGGGCTGATGGTCCTCGCGCGGCTGACCGCATTAGACATCTTCACACGGGACTCAAGTCATGCTTGCGCTCAAGGACTACTCGATGAATCCTCTCGCCTCGTTTCTACTCTTGATATTCGTGGCGGCGGGGGCGGCGCCCATTGGGATTTGGAATCACTTCAATCTCGGATCATCTTCAATAGCCATCGGCATTATTTTTGTTTTTTACATGTATTTTGTCAAGTTATTTCATATGTTCTTGTTTGTGGGCATAT
>CAYRAC010000286.1:0-5651 GCA_964422045.1 uncultured Steroidobacteraceae bacterium | reverse complement strand
CAACTAATCCTACCGACTCTTCCCTGAACAACACTTGGATTACGCTCCGATCCGCTGTTTCAACCTAACCAGCCGCCACGCGTGGCGTGTAGAACTCCGTTCCATATTCTTCTTCCCTTGTGTAATCCCCGCCGACTTCACGCACGAACCGATTACCTAGCATTCTACTTCGCGGCTGCCAACTTTAGACACCCATTACCTGCTGCGAAGCACCTGCAGGTCAGAATGGCGGCAGTATCGGACTTTAAACCACCGCCTTACGGTTTGCGGCGTTGCGCGTGTACATATGTCAACTGCTATGAGTCATCGATTCGTAGCCGGAAACCACATCAAAGAGTTCCTCATCGATCGTTTCTTGCCGGACTCGACGGAACTTGCGGTTGAGTTCTTCCAGAATCTTCGCAATGTTATCTTCGGCTCGTTGCATCGCGGCCAGGCGGCTCGCGTTTTCGCTGGCCAGCGATCGTGCGCAGGACTGAAATAGCTCGATGAACAGGTGCGCGCGGACGAGCGCTGCCAACGCGGACGCCGTTGTACCAATCACTTCCGGCAGCGCCTTCGTCGGCCAAGGAATGGCAAGAATGTTTTTCTGCCACGGTGCGTCGAGCGGCAGCAGGCGCTTGCTGACGGGGGCATAGCTGGCGCTGCCGCTCGATCCGTTGTGAAAAATATAGATCTCCCCCGCCGGAACCGCGGCGATGTCGATGAGAATCCGACCGACGAGGGGGGCGATGGCGTCGACCGAATGAGGCACGGGTAACGTGGTCGGTGTGGGTAGGTCCGAGTCTGCGACCAGCTCCTGCATGCGCTCGCCGACGACCCACACAAACTTGGTTTCGCCGGGTAGCGCGGCGAGCGTATCCGTCGCGAATTGTACGAGCGACTCGTTGAAGCGGCCGACCAAACCCTGATCGGAACCAAAGATAATGGCGCCTCTAGCGCCTGCGGAGCGCCTTGTATTTGCGACGGCCGGAACTGTGCCGGACTCGCGCAGACAGACGGCGAGTCCTTGCTCAACCGAGCGGGCGTAATCCTTGAGCGATTCGACCGCGTGTTCGTATTGGGTGATGCTCGAGGCAGCAAGCGCCTTCATGGATCGAACCACGGACGATAGATCTTTCGCGCCGCTAATCCGCCGTCCCAAGCTCTCCGATGCGCCGCTCAAGGGATCGTCGCCGCAGTTGCTCGAGATGCCGCTACCGGCTGAAATGCAGCGAGGGCTTTGACGGCGACATCCAGAGTAGCCTGGCGGTCTGCATCGCTCAATTTATCGGCCGATGTAAATCGAGCGACGAGGTCCGCGGGAAGGCCGACCGTCGCCTCGCGCAAGGTATTTTCGGCGTCGGCAATCTGTTCTATCGATATGCGATCGAACAAGCCGCCGGCAAGGGCGATGAGCACCGCCAGTTGCTCACTCAGGGGCACGGGACTCGACTCCGTTTGCTTCAAACATTCGCGAATTCGACGCCCGTGCTCGATGATTTGCCGCGTCGAGTCATCGAGTCGCGTCCCGAATCGGGCGAAGGATTCCAACTCCTGGATCTGGGCATAGGAGAGCTTCAGATCGCCCGCCACTGCGCGATAGGCCGAGCGTTGCGCGGCGCTACCCACCCGCGACACCGACTGCCCCACATCCACCGCGGGCAATACCCCGAGTTCGAACAGACTGGGGGAGAGGTAAATCTGGCCGTCGGTGATTGAAATAAGATTCGTCGGGATATACGCGGATATGTCCTGCGCATCGGTTTCGATGATGGGTAGCGCGGTAATTGAACCGCCGCCGCGCTCCGGTGCGAGGTGCGTCGCCCGTTCCAGCAGACGTGAATGGATATAGAAAATGTCCCCCGGAAACGCTTCGCGGCCGGGCGGCCGGCGCAACAGCAGCGACAACTCGCGGTAGCTTCGCGCATGATGCGTCAGGTCATCGTAAACGATCAGCACGTCGCGGCCCGCTTGCATGAAATATTCCGCGATGCTGGTGGCTGCGTACGGCGCGATGTAGGAGAGGCCGGGCGCGTCGTTGCCCTCGGCTACCATGACGACGCAGTAGTCCATCGCGCCGTGGTCGCGGAGCTTGGCGATGACTTTGGCAACTGCCGATGCTCGTTGGCCGATCGCGCAATACACACAGAGCACATTCTGGCCGCGCTGGTTCAAGATGGCATCGACGGCAATGGCCGTTTTTCCTGTCTGCCGGTCGCCCAAGATCAGCTCGCGCTGGCCCCGGCCGATCGGGATCATCGCGTCGATCACTTTCAATCCGGTCTGCAGCGGCACCACCACCGGCGCACGGTCCATGATGGCAGGCGCCGGACATTCGATGGGTCGGCGACCGGCACCCGTGAGCGCTCCCTTACCATCGAGCGGCGCGCCCAGAGGGTCGATGACCCGACCCAACAGGCCAACCCCCACCAACACATCCATGACCCGCCCGGTACGGGTCACCTCATCGCCGGCGTGCAGCAATTGATAATCGCCGAGTAACACCACGCCGATTTCGTCCGGATCCACGTTGAAGGTCAGCCCCAAGAGACCGTGGGGAAAGCTCACCAACTCCTCGGACCCGACGCCTGGAAGACCCGAGACGCCCACGATCCCGGTGGCAAGGTGGGTGATGACACCCACCTCTCGAATCTCGAGCGGCGGCACGAACTGTTGTCTGATTTGCGCCAAGTCCAAGAATGCCCGGTCAAGCCCCTGCTGCAGTGTCGAGGGGCTGCCACTCACGCCGGCGAACCACCGGGCGTCGCGTTCAAAAGCATCCCGACTTTCCCCTCGAGACCGTGCAGATAGTCCGCAATCGTCCACGACAGGCGTTGCCCGGCGAAGTCGAGCTCGATACCCGCAATACCCTGGGACGAAGCCTCGAAGCGCAACGGGATGTCTGCGGAGAACGTCTCGTTGAGCGCGGTTTGAAGGGTGGCCTTGCCTCGATCCGATAACGCAAAGGAACTCGCCGCGATCGGCCCGCTGTTCGGCAGCTTGAGCGATGCGCCCACGGAGTCCTTTGTTTTCGGATCCATGTGCCGCAGGCGCTGCGCCAGCACCGCGATGATCTGCTCTTCCAGGTCGGCATTGGCCAGCGCCTTAAGAGCCGCGCGCGCAATGTCCAGGCTCTCTGCCGCGGCCAAACGCGCCAATTCGTGACTCAATTTGACTGTCTCGCCTTGCAAAGCCGCGTTGCGCTGCGCAGTGAGTGAATCGGCAGCTTGCCGGGCGTCGCCCAACAGCCGCTCCCCGGCCGCCTTCGCCTCGAGCGTCGCCTTGGCGAGCAGGGCGGCGCGCTCATCATCGAACGCCCTTTGCTTGGCCTGCAATCCATCTCGAGATAGTTCGACCTCGGTCTTCTGTCGTGCGGCAGCGGCCAATTCGTCCGCAATGCGCTTTTCGCGCGCGTCAACCGCCCGCAGCACGGGCTTATAGAGGAAGCGCTTCAGCAACCACACCAAAACCAGAAAGTTGATTGCTTGCGCGCCGACGGTAAACCAATCGATCAACATGGATTACTTCGCAGGCACGGCGGCGATGGCGTGCGTCCAGAAGGGATTGGCAAAAATCAGAATCATCGAAACCACGAAGCAATAGATGGCCAGCGACTCGATCATCGCCAGGCCGACGAACAACGTTCGGGTGATGGTGGGAGAAGCATCGGGTTGCTGCGCGAGCGAGGAGAGGGCGACGGCGACCGCTCGGCCTTCACCCAACGCGGGACCCATACAGCCGACGGCGATCGTGAGGCCCGTGGTTATGATCGATGCGACGGCGATCCAGGTACTGCTATCCATGAGGCCTCTCTTTGGTTCGGGTGCTGGTGGCGGCCGCGATGTAAACCGCGGCCAGAATGCTGAAAATGTAGGCTTGCACCATGCCGGTGAGCAGGCCCAATGCGGTCATCACCAGAGGAAACAACAACGGTGTGATGGTGAGCAGAATGGCGATGATCATCGCCCCGCTCATCATATTGCCGAACAGGCGCACAGCGAGGGCCAGCGTGCGCGACAGCTCGCTGATGATGTTGAAGGGCAGCATGAGCAGGGTCGGCTCGGTGTAGATCTTGAGATAGGCCCAGAGCCCCTGGTCCTTGACGCCGAAAAACGGCACGGCTAGAAAAACGCACAGCGCAAGGGCCGCCGTGGTGGATAAGGAGCCGGTCGGCGGGGCGAAACCGGGGATCACGGTACATAGGCTCGAGACCGCGACGAAAAGAAACAGCGAACCCAGAAAAGGCAGATATTCCCGCGCGCGGCTCAAGCCCACTTCTTTGATCTGTCGTTCCAGCGAGGTGACGATGATCTCGAGCGCGCTTTGCCAGCGCGACACCGCGCCCTCGATCTTAAGACCGCGGGTGATCAACAGCGCGCCGAACACCATCGCCAACATCAAACCCCAAGTCGTCACGATCGTGACGTTCAGATCGGCAAACCCGTCGTGCCACAACACCTGCTGGTCGGAACTCAAGTTCACGGCGTCGACGCCTTCGATGGTATTACGGGCGGCAGACTCAGACGCAGGAGCGCGACCCGCGCCGCAATGAATCCCAGCAGACACGCGAGTAGGCGCTGCCAATCGCCGCGCGACACCAGGTAAAATCCGGCCAGGATAAGCGAGGTGCGCAGCAACCAGCTGGCCGAAAACCACAGTGCGGCGGCCGCCGGGCGAATCCCGCGCTGCACCGTCCACCAAAGCCCGCCGAAAAACAGGCCACCGAGTAGGATGCCGCCCAAGAAAGCCAACGCCAATATCACCGCGTGGCCCATCATTCGTCTTCGGATTCGCGGCGGATGGCCGCATTGTGCTGCGCGACCCACACCCAGGCATTCGCGCAGCCGATCACGAGGCCTGCGACCAGGAGCGCGAGCGTCCACGAGTGGGGCCCGGGATGGTGTCTATCCCACCAAGCCCCAAGGAGCGCGCCCAGGAGGGTAGGTACGGTCACCGACCAGCCGATCACGCCAACCATTCCCAAGCCAAACCACGCACTTTGCGTACCGGCGCGTTGCGCTTTCAACTTGCGAGCGGCCTGCGCGGCAATCTTTGCATCGAAGTCCTGCCTGCTATCGCTCATGGCGCAGTTCCGCGAAACGACCGATCAAGCCGCTGTCCATCTTCGCGACGACAGCGCGCATTTCGCGCTCCTGTTCATCGAGGTTCAAATACTCGCGCACTAAAGCCTCGTGCAGATCGTTCAAGCGGGCGCCGGCGGTCGCGCGCCGCACGCAGATGGTTACGCGATCACCGCTCTTCACCAGCACACCCTCGTCAACGGCCAAATAGCGGGTGTTGTTGTGCGTCGTCGTATAGCTGAGAATCCCCGGCACGAGCGGCGCCACGCAGTCGAGCCGATGCGGCAGGAGACCCAACGAGCCGTTCAATGTCTCGGCAATGATCCGCGAGACATTGTCGAGCTGCGCAAAGATCTTGAACGGCAACAGAATCGTCAGATTCATGCCGCAGCCTTGTGGTCGACGGCGTCTTTGCGCGCCTCCGCGATCGCACCAATCATATAGAGCGCGCGTTCCGGATAATCCTTGAATTCATCCTGCAAAATTCGCTCGCAGCCGTCGAGGGAGTCGTTCAAACTGACCAGTTTTCCCTTGATGCCGCTGAACTGTTCAGTGGCGAAAAACGGCTGCGTCAAAAACCGCTCGAGT
>CAYRAC010000285.1:0-5653 GCA_964422045.1 uncultured Steroidobacteraceae bacterium | reverse complement strand
TTGGCGATGCTCTGCGCCTCGGTCATCATCGCCGCCGCAATCGCGCGGCTCGGCGGATACTGGCAGATGCTCGCGAGCGTGGCCCGCGACAATGCGCTGATCGGATTGAAAGTGAGGTTGCCCCAGAGCTTGAGCCAGATCTCCGCGCGGATGTCGTTCAGAACCGGAGCTTGCATCCCGCCCCGAATGAAGCACTGCGACACGCTCGCCACGCGCGCGCTCGAGGAACCGTCGGGCTCGCCCACCGGGAAGCGATTGCCTTCGACATGTTTGATCACCGCCGGTGCGATCAATTCGGCCGCCGGATAGACCACGCAACCGATGACGCGCTCGGCGGGAATGTGCTCGCCGATCGAACCGTCCGGATCGACGCTGCGCACCCGCGTGTCGGCAAGCGCACCGGCATGCCGATGAAAATACCAGTAGGGAATTCCGTTCTGCATCGGCACCACGATGGTATCGGCGCCGAGCAATTTGGGCACGTTGCGGGCGACCGCCTCGAGTTGGTGCGCCTTCATGGCGAGGATGACCAGATCCTGGGGGCCCGCTGCCGCGTAGTCATCGGTGGCCTTGACCTGCGGCACCGCCTCCTCACCGTCGGCCGTGATCAGGCGAATTCCACGGGAACGAAGCGCTTCGAGGTTCGCGCCGCGCGCGATGAAGGTGACCTCCTCACCGGCCAGCGCGAGCCGGGTGCCGACGTAGCCGCCGATGGCGCCAACGCCGATGATCGCAATTTTCAATGACATTGAAGAATCTTAGCTTAAGTGGCCGGGGCGCAACTGCGGCCCCGGCCACCCATCGCTTAGAATTTGTAGTTCAAGCCCGTCGACACGCCGATTTCGTGGCATCCGCCCCAGGTGGTCGGACCCGCGCTGCTGTAATCGGTGAAGACCGTGTTCGTGCCATCGTGGCAATCCGTGGTCACGCTGCGGCCGCCGGCGCCGAGATCGTAGTGCGCATTGCCGTTATTGACGGTGTCCGCCGCATCGATGTACCACAACAGACTCTTGTCGAAGTGATGCTTCCACGCGACGGTGTACATGTTCGCACTGTCGTCGGTGCTGGTCGGATTGTAATTATGTTGACCGCCCGGATCGCCCGGCGTGCGGCCGGCATGCGCCCAGCCGATGCTTACGTCATCGCTTGGCGAGAAGGACTGCGACATCGCGAACCACAGGCCGTTTCTTTGCCGCTCATTCTGAAATTCGAAAGCCGGCGGCAGATTGCGGTGCATGTACTCATAGATTCCGCTGATCGCCAATCCGAAGTCGAACGTGTACTGCAGGCCGCCCTTGATCGCCCATTCGTCGGCAACATCGTTGAGATACGGCGGACTGAAGCCATTCGCGGTGATGAACGGCTGACCGTATTCCGTTAGATAGGTGTTGTAGGTGCCCCAATCGAGCAGCGGCGACACACCGTTGCCCTGGCCGACGAGATACCCATAGTAGGGGCTGTTCGAGCCGATGCCGTCGCTGTTGCGGTTGACCGCATGGTGCAATTCCCAGGCTGCAGTCGCATACAGGCCGCCGTACTCGAATTTGAGGTCGGCGCTATACGCGGTGCCGAAGCCGCCGTCGTCGCAATTTTGCGGCAGATTGCCGCTGCCCGGCGTGTTGCCGCCGCTGCAATCGGGCGAACCCGCGGACTGCACCACATTGTCATACGTGCGATTCGCGCCCGGGGCGATCAACACATCCATGCTGAAGGTATCGCCAAACCATTTCGGCGACTCATACCAGATCGAATGGTCCAAGCGCGTGCCGAACTCGACCCGGTTGTCGCCGCCGGTGTTGCCCATGACGACCGCGTAGTCGCCGAGCATGCCGGAGAACGGATTCATGCGGTCCGTCGATTTCTTGTAGGGGGCGTAAGTCGTGCCGATTTTCAGCTTGCCCCAGGCGTTCTCCGACACACCGACGAACGTGTCGCCGTAACCGATCGCGCCTTTCACGACGTTCGATTGTTGCGTGTAGGACGTGTTGAGACCGGGCGATGAAGTAATCGCCGGTTGCGTCTCGATTTGATAGATGAAAGACACATCGCTGCCGGCGATTTGATGCGAGCCGCGGTAGCCGAGCACCGACTTGTTGGTGGATAAGTCGCCGAGCCAACCGACGCTGCCCGTGATTTGCGTGCCTTTGGGGCCATTATTGACATAGCCCGAGCCGGGACCCGCGCCCGCATAGGAGTACGAGTACGCGGTGAGGCCGCGGATGCCTTTGGTCGCATCGTCGAGCGACACGTCGAGCGTGCCGTAGAAGCCCTTGAGGAACTTCTCGAATTTCGGCTCCGCGGGAGCCGCCGCGGCAAGCTGCGGTGGACCCACCGCACCCGCGGCGGGTGGTGGCGGGGTCGGCGGTACCGCCGGCGGAGGCGCAGACTGCGCTTGCTGCGTTTGTTGCTGCTGCTGTTGTTGTAGTTGTTGAACTTGTTTCTGCAGTTCTTGCATCTGCTGCATCATGATGCGCATCTGCTCTTTGAGAGCCTTGTTGTCCGCTGCGTCATCCGCGAAGACGACGCCGTGCAAGGCGATACTGGCGGCGCATGCCGCAAGCGCCACCTGCACAGGCCTTGGCAATTTAAATATAAACATTGTGTGATTCCTCATGAAACGCGCTTGTTCGAATGATTGTCGCCATCACCATCCAGCCTCACTTCCCAGCCTCACTTCCCAGCCTCACTTCCCAGCCTCACTCCCTGACTTGACTCTCCCTATCCCACCCTCCCTGGTGCAATCCACTCTTCTACCGCGTCCTCGGACGCTCCTCAAATCACTTTTTTCGCGCGCAGCGCGGCCACGTCCGCGGCGGCGTAGCCTAGCTCGGCGAGCACTTCGTCGGTGTGCTCGCCCAACAAGGGCGAGCGCGTGACGTCGGTGGGACTGTCGCTGAGCTTGATCGGGTTGCCCACGGTCAAATATTTACCGCGCCGCGGATGGTCCACCTCGACGATGGTGCCGGTGTTACGCAGCGAGGGCTCGTTGGCGAGTTCCTCCATCGACAAGATCGGGCCGCAGGGGATGTCATGCTCGTTGAGCAGCGCCATCGCTTCGAATTTGGTCTTGGTAACCGTCCATGCCTCGACCGCCGCAAACACCTGTGTGAGCCTCGGCAGGCGCGCGTCCGGCGTCGCGAAGTTCGGATCGGTGAGCCAACTCTCCTGACCGATCACCTGGCAGATGGCTTTCCACACCGGCGCCTGCGCAATGAAGTAAAGATAGGCGTTCGGATCGGTCTCCCATCCCTTGCATTTGACGATCGTGCCGGGCTGTCCACCGCCGGACGCATTCGCCGCGCGCGGCACGGCCGAGCCGAACTTGCCGTTCGGATACTGCGGATATTCCTTCATGACGTGAGTGCGCGCGAGCCGCTGCTGATCGCGCAGCTTGACGCGGCATAAATTGAGCACCCCATCCTGCATGGCCGCCAACACCTTCTGGCCGCGTCCCGAGGTGTTCCGCTGGAACAACGCCGCGACGATGCCGAGTGCCAGGTGCAGCCCGGTGCCGCTGTCGCCGATTTGCGCGCCGGTGACCAACGGCGGTCCGTCATCGAAGCCCGTGGTCGACGCGGCGCCGCCGGCACATTGGGCGACATTCTCGTAGACCTTGCAGTCCTCATAGGGCCCGGGGCCGAAGCCCTTCACCGAGGCGACGATCATGCGCGGATTGAGTTCCTGAATGCGCTCCCAGGTGAAACCCATGCGATCGAGAGCGCCCGGAGCAAAGTTCTCGACCAGCACGTCGCAATGCTTCACCAGCTTCTCGAGCACTTGCTTGCCGCTGTCGCTTTTCGTGTCGAGCGTCACCGAGCGCTTGTTGTGATTCAGCATGGTGAAGTACAGGCTGTCCGCATCCGGCACATCGCGCAGTTGTTCGCGCGTGACGTCGCCGCTGCCGGCCTTCTCGACCTTGATCACATCGGCGCCGAACCAGGCCAACAGCTGCGTGCAGGTCGGACCCGATTGCACATGGGTGAAGTCTAGAATGCGGACGCCGTCCAATGCCTTACTCATGCAACGCTCCAGGCCTCACTTGTACATCGTTTGGTTTTTGGTGCCCGGCGCGTACTCGCGCGGATCGACCCAGATGTTCACCACCGCCGAACGTCGCGACTTGCGGATCGACTCGCGCGCGCGCTGCAGGGCCGGGGCGATCTGCGCAGGGTCGCGCACTTCTTCACCGTAACCGCCGAGCATCTCCGCGAACTTGCCGAACGGCACATCGCCCAGCAGATTGCCGACGCTGCCGCGCTGCTCGCCGTATTTCGCCAGCTGGCCGTAGCGGATCTGGTTCATGGCCGAGTTATTGCCGATGACCGCAAGGTACGGCACGCCGAAGCGGTTCGCGGTCTCCATATCGAAGGCCGTCATACCGAACGAGCCGTCGCCGTAGTAGCACAGTACCTCCTTGGCGGGGTTCGCAAGCCCGGCGGCGATTGCGAATCCGGTGCCGACGCCGAGCGAACCGAGCGCACCCGGATCCATCCACTGTCCCGGATTTCGCGGCCGCACGGCCTGCGCCGAAATGGTCACCACGTCGCCGCCGTCGCCGATGTAGATCGTGTCGTCGCGCAGGAATTCGTTGAGCTCCCAGGCGACGCGGTACGGATGAATCGGCACGCTGTTGGATTTGAACAGCGGCAAGAGCTTCTCGGCGGCGACGTTTTCGGCATCGCTCAGCTGCTTGAGCCACTGTTGCCGCGCTTGCCGCTTGTCGTTCTTGAGGCGGCCGCTTGCCGCTTGCAGCACCGCTCCCAAAATCGCGCCCGGATCGCCCACCAGCCCGAGACTGATATCGCGATTCTTGCCGACGGTCCGATAATCCATGTCGATCTGCACCAGCGTCAGCTCCTTGCTGATGCGCTTGCCGTAGCCCATGCGGAAGTCGAACGGCGTTCCGACGATGAGCAACACGTCCGCGTTGGCGAATGCCTGAGTTCGCGTGCGGTCGAAGTGATGCGGATCGCCGGGCGGCAACAGGCCGCGGCTCGCGCCGTTGAAATATCCAGGGATGTCGAGGCCACGCAGCAGCGCTATCGCCTCTTGATGACCGCGTGCGGTCCACACCTGCTGGCCGTAAAGAATCGCCGGCCGCTCGGCGTTGACCAGAATATCCGCCAGCTTGTCGATGTCGCGCGGATCGCCGATCGAGCGCGTCGATGCGCGATACTTGCCGGGCTGCGGCAGGACGGCCTTGCTGACATCGACTTCGCGATCGAGCACATCGCGCGGAATTTCCAGATACACGGGACCGGTGGCGCCGTTGAACGCCTCGCGCGCCGCCATCGCGATCATGTCGGCAATCCGTTCCGTGCTCGGAACCGAAGCCGCGAATTTGGTGATCGGACTCATCAGTTCGACGTGCGGCAGATCCTGCAGCGATCCCATCTTGTGTTGTGTCAACGCCCCCTGCCCGCCGATGTGCAGAATCGGGCTCTCGGAACGGAACGCGGTCGCGACGCCGGTCACCGCATTGGTGCACCCGGGACCCGCGGTGGTGACAACGCAGCCGAGCTTGCCGGTCTGGCGCGCGTAGCCATCCGCCGCGTGCGCCGCGACTTGTTCGTGGCGCACATCGATGATGCGTATGCCCTCGTCGACGCAGCCATCGTAGATGTCGATGATGTGCCCGCCGCAGAGCGTGAAG
>CAYRAC010000284.1:0-5680 GCA_964422045.1 uncultured Steroidobacteraceae bacterium | reverse complement strand
CGGATCGCCCACCAGCTCTTCGTACTGGACGTGCAGCACCTTGCCCGGCAGGATCGCGTCCCAGTGGTCCATCAGCGATAGATAGCAGCGGTAGTAGCGGCCGAGGTCGTCGAGATGTCGGCTGAAGGTCTGACCCTCGGCAAAATACTGTTTGAACGTGCTGAAGCACGCATCCAGCGGGTGACGTCGCGCGTCTATGATTGTTGCGTGCGGCAGAATCGCATGGATGAGTCCGACGTGACTGAAGTTATTGGGCAGCTTGTCGGTGAAGCGCTCGCGTCCACGGCGCAGCGGCGCCGTTTCCGCGAGGTAACGGCTGCCGAGCGCGGCCAGTTGGGCTGCGGGCGCGGTCGCCACGCTTTCCGGGTAAGCGTCGCGGCTAGGCGCCATATCATCGAACTGGCTCACCAGGTTGAGGATATTGGGCAACTCCATGGTGCCATCGACGCGCGAGTGGCTGGCGAGGATCTGTTCCACCAGCGTAGATCCGGAACGCGGCAGTCCGACAATGAAGATGGGTGCGGGCGAGGGATCCCCGCCGCCCGCATGCGCGGCAAAGAACGCCGCATCAAACAAGCCGCGGATCCTGGCGCTGCGGCGCTCGAAGCCTTCGATGTCGAAGGGAGCATCGAGGCGCCGCAGAGCGTTACCCCGGGAATAGTGCGCAAAAGCCTGCGAGTAGAGCTCGCGTTGCTCGAAGGCCTTCCCGAGAGCGAAATTCAGCTGAGCCTCGTTCGACCGGTCGCGCTTATCCAGCGCGAGCAGCCGCTGAATGTCCGAGACCTCCGCGTCGCTGAAGTGATAGTTCTTGAGGTCTGCAAGACTCGAGTAGGCCTCGGCGCGTCCCGGATCCATCTGCAGGGCGCGTTTATAGGAGGCTTCGCTGTCGCGGCGCCGGCCGAGAGTCTTTTGCACGTGGCCAATGGACATGCGCAGCCCCACTTCATCCGGCTGCAGACTCACCGCTCGTTCGTAGGCGTCGAGCGCCTCCTCCTGACGCATGAGCCGTATTGCGGCGCCGGCCAGCAGGATCCAGGTTTGCGGACTGTGGGGCTCGATCAACATGAGGTGGCGCGCGGCGCGTTGCGCTTCCTCGGCGCGGCCCAAGGCCAGCAGCGCAGGGCCGAGTCCACGATAGGCAAGCGGAAGATGCGCGGATTGCTTCAACGCGTGATGCAGCAGGCGCTCGGCATCGCGGGGTCTGTCGGCTATGAGTGACAGCGCCGCGAGGCCGCACAGCGCCGCGGCGTGACTCGCATCGCGCTTGAGGATTTCCCGGAAAATGAGCTCCGCGCGTTTGCGGTCGTCGGCGACGAGCGCCGCCGTCGCCTCCTCGACACGCGCCGCCTCCGGATCGGTAGAGCGTGCGCGCTCGAAGGCGACGGCCGCGTCCGCATGCTGCCCGAGGTCGACCAAGGCATCGCCGTAAGCGAGCCATGCGCGGTGATGCAGGGGCGTGTGCTGCAGAACGCGCCGCACTTCCTGACGTGCCTGCGCGGCGCGGCCGGCGCGGCGATAGGCGCGGGCGAGATCCACGCGTGCAGCGGAAAAATTCGGGGCGACAGCCAGCAACCGTTCGAGTGTGGCGATGCTCTCGGCGATCTTGTTCTGATCGAGGAGCGCCGCGCCGATCAGCCACCGGCAGTTCTCCTCGCCGGGAAAGCGCGCCTCGAGAGCGCGCAACATGCGTTCGGCGGTTGCCGCCCGTCCCTCGCGCAGCGCCGCCACAGCGGCGTCATAGGGGCCCTGCGGAACAGCTTGTGCATGCTCTTGCGGCATCCGGCTACTTTACGGCAACTGGCGGCCTTAAGGCGCAGGCATCGTTGCGTTCACGGCGACGCCGCCCAGTGTTCCGTGAACCTCGGCTGTCCCGACCGCGGCGCCTGCGGGCCAGTCGATCTCAAGATCGCCGGTAAGGCCGCCCGCCGAGGTGACGTGGACCGATGCGCGCACGGTTCCAATCCGCGCTGCCGGCTTCTCGATGGTGCCGCTCACCGACAGATCCTCTGTCCAACGCACCCCGTTCAAGCTGACATGCACGATGGCGCCGCCATCGCCCGCGCGAAAACTCCCGCCGCGCAGACCCACCCCTGGGCCGGCGCCATTGCCGTCGACACGCGTCAGCACATCGCCGACGGTCTGCACCGCCGCGCTCAGCCAGTGCAACTGCGCCGCGGTGGCGCGGTTTCCCGGCGCGGCCACGGCGGGCTCGAGCTCGGCGGCATGCACAGCAAACCGCGGCACCAAGCGCAACGGCGGGACCTTGCCGGCGCAAGTCGTGTCGCCGGGTTGCAGTGTTTCGATGAAGCGGCGTGCGATGCGCGCGGCGCAGGTGCTGCGTGCCCGCGGCAGCGCATTGACGTGGAAACTGTTGGCGATGCGAATTTGGATGCCATGCCGGAATGCAGCGGCCACCGCGGCGCCATCCGTGCCGGTCGTCATATTGTCGAACTCGCCGGAGATGATGAGTGCGGGTATTTGCGGGTATTGCGCATCCGCGCCGACCACATGCGAGGCAGGGTGACTCGAGGGAGCGACCGGCCAGGCAACGCACAGGTCGATGAAGCTGTAATCGAGCTGCATGCCCCGGTATTCGTCGATGCTGAACGGCGCGTACGTGCCGGGCAGCGTGCGCTTGCGTTCCTCGATGGCGCGGTCGCGATCGGCGGCGCGCAGGGCGGGCGCCAGACGCATGTCGAAGATTTGCGGTGGGTCGTGGCACAGAACGACGGCCCCGAGACCCGCGCTCCATTTCGTGGCGTCGGCGGTGGGATCTCGGGAATCCACAGCGCTGTCGGTTTCCGCCATGAGCCGCAGCAACGGAGTGCGGTCGCCCGCAACGAAGGCGCGCGCCGCCGCGTCGCCTTCGCGAACCGTGGCCAAGGCCGGCGCGCCGCCGAACATCACGATGGCGAGTTGCGAGGCGTTCGCCATGAATTCTCGCGGCCTGCCTGCGCCGTCTGCCGCCCGCGCGGAGAAGGGCTTGGAGCGCAACTCCTGCAACGCCGGCAGGATGTGCGCGATCGAGTCGCCGGGAAGCTCCGCGCACGGCGCGAAGCGCCGGCAGGCAATATTGAATTTGTCGCGCATGGCCGGCGCGTACTGCGGATACCAGGCATAGTCCGGTCCGTTCAACGGATAACTGCCGTCGAGTACGATGGCGCGCAGCCGCGCCGGATGACGCACCGCGAAGACCTGTTCGAGATAGGTCCCGTACGAATCTCCGTACATATCGATGCGCCCAATCTCGAGCGCATCGAGAATCGCGGCCAGATCATCCGAAGCATACGCAGTGCTGTAGAGCGGCGCGCGGTCGCCGAGCGATCGACCGCATGCGGCGATCAACTCGATGGTCATCTTTTCGGCCGTCTGCAGTTCGTGACAATCGATGGCCCCGGATTGACCGGTCCCGCGGTTGTCCATCAGCAGCACGGCACGGCGCTGACGCAATGGCCCGAATAGAGTCAGGTAGTCAGCGCGCGATTCGGTGGTCGAATAGCCGGGCCCTCCCTCGGTGGCGACCAGCGTGTTCGACGCAGGGCCAGGTCCGATCGGCGGGTAGTACTCGAAATAGATCGAGATGCGGCCGGGGACAACACCAGTGGGGTCGAGCGGCCGGTCGAGAGTGCCGCAATAGGCGGGAACCCTGGGGCAGCGCCGAAGTTCGATGTTTCCCACCCGAAGCGAAGCGGGCACGGGCGCAGCGCAAGCGGCTCCGCCCAACGCCAACAGCCAGCACGCCAGCAGCGCACCGAGCAGTGTCTTGGCGTGGCAGCGAGCGAGTGCATTTGGCGAGGGCGCCATGGCGCGAAAGTCTACGCACTCCCGGTGCGGGCGCAAAATCGCGCTGTCGTTTATTGCGTAAAAAGGGTCGCTTCGGGGCATTGGCGCGGGTTCGAATATTGCTATCGTACGTGCATCGACACAGGATCTGCGCCATGAATGCACGCGACACCGTACTCGGCCGATTACGCGGACGTAATCTCGAAACTGCCCTCGAGAGAGATTTCTATTGCAGCCCAGAGGATTACCAGGTCGATCTCGAGATGATTTGGTACCGCGATTGGCTGTTCGTCGGGCATGACTGCGAGGTGCCCAGCCCGGGGAACTACTTCACGGTGCAGATCGGCGAGTATCCGGTGATCGTGGTACGCGACCGGGAGGGGGGCCTGCGCGCCTTTCACAACACCTGCAGGCACCGCGGATCGAGGATTTGCTCCGCAGAGCGCGGCACGGCGCCGCGCTTGGTTTGTCCCTATCACCAGTGGACCTATGCGCTCGACGGGCGATTGATCGCGGCGCGCGACATGGGCGGCGAGTTCGACAAGACGCAGCATGGCTTGAAACCCGTGCACTGCGCGAGTGTCGCCGGTTACATCTGGATTTGCCTGGCGGCGGCGGCGCCGGACTTCGAGCCGATTCGCCAGCACATCGAGCCGTACCTTCTGCCGCATAAATTGCACCAGACCAAGATCGCCTTCCAATCGACGATCATCGAACAAGCCAATTGGAAATTGGTCTGGGAGAATAACCGCGAGTGTTATCACTGCGCCGCCAATCATCCCGAGCTCATCCGGACGTTTCCGGAAGATCCAACCGCGACCGACGGCGAGGATGCGGCCTCGAATCCCAAAACAGCCGCGCGCTGGGCGCATTGGGAGTCGATCGGCCTGCCGAGCAAATTTCATCTCTCTGCGAACGGCCAGTATCGTACCTTGCGCACGCCGCTGCTCGAAGGCGCGGTGAGCTTTACCATGACAGGAAAGGCCGCGGTGCGCCGGCCGCTGTCGGATTCGGTCGCGGAACCGGATATCGGCACGCTCCTGATGTTCCATTTTCCGACGACCTGGAATCACGTGCTCGCCGACCATGCGATTTCGTTTCGGGTTCTGCCGATCAGCCCGACGCAGACGCAATTGACGACCAAATGGCTGGTGCATCGCGATGCCGTCGAAGGCGTCGACTACGATGTCAACGAATTGACCAGGGTGTGGCTCGCCACAAACGCGGCCGATACGGTGAACTGCCAGGAAAATCAGATCGGTGTGAACTCGCCGGCGTATGCTCCGGCGCCCTATTCACCGGTGCACGAGGCCGGCGTAACTCAATTCGTCCACTGGTATTGCACGCATCTTGAGGGCAGACTTCTGCAGGATGCAAAATAAATATTCGGCCTGGTCGTTGCTGCGCGGCGCGTTGTCCGGGCAGCGTCACTGGACGGCGGCTTGGCGCGACGCGACGCCCAAGGCCGGTTACGATGTGATCATTGTCGGCGGCGGCGGTCACGGGTTGGCCACCGCCTACTACCTGGCAAGAAACCATGGTGTCACGCGGGTCGCCGTCATCGAGCGCGGCTGGATCGGCGGCGGCAACACCGGCCGCAATACCACCATCGTGCGCTCCAATTATCTGTACCCCGAGAGCGCGCGCTTGTATGACTTCTCCCTCAAGCTCTACGAAGGGCTGTCGCAGGAATTGAACTTCAACATCATGTTGAGCCAGCGCGGCCTGATATTGCTGGCTCACAGCCGGCATGATTTGGACGCCATGTCGCGCTGGGCCAATGCCATGCGCATGAACGGCATCGAGGCGCAGCTGCTGAGCCGAAGCGAGGTACGCGAGCTGGTGCCGGCACTCGATTTATCGCCACAGGCACGGCTGCCGGTGCTTGGCGGATTTA
>CAYRAC010000283.1:0-5704 GCA_964422045.1 uncultured Steroidobacteraceae bacterium | reverse complement strand
GCCGCAGCGCCGCAGTCAAATCGGAAGTAATGGGTAGACACGAACGCTCCGGCGCGAAGAGTATCTTACGCATATGCGATTTACCCAAGACACGAGTTCCCAGACCAACGTGATCCGCGCGTACAGCCCGGGCGAACTGCGCATCAACGACGACACATACCGCGAAACCGTCATGGTCAGCGGCTCGACCATCGTCATTGTGCCGGACGTCCGGGTGGTGGACGATCTGCCCCGGTTCGATGTGTCGCAGCTGCTTGCACTCGAGCCCGAGCTCGTCCTCCTGGGAACGGGGCCGGCTCAGGTTTTCCCGGCCGCGGCCTTTCGCGCAAAGTTCCTGCGCGCGGGCATCGGTTTCGAAGCGATGGATACGGGCGCAGCCTGCCGCACATTCAACGTACTGGTGGCCGAGCAGCGCCGGGTAGCGGCGTTGCTCATGGTGCGAAAATCAGCGGAGTAAAATGGCAGGGCGCTTACGGAATCCACGATCAATACGGTATCGAGATATATTGTTCTTCTTCTTGATCTTGTTACTCTTTTGTCCCTCTGAACCCGTGTAAACCTCAGCGCCCCGCAAATGGACTTTCCCGATCGAGGGCTAGTTAACCACACGAAATGCACAGTCGCAAGATGGCGACAGATGGCTGTAAAGAGCTAAATTTAGATATGTCAAAGCCTTACGCGACAAACGTAGAAATCACTTTTCTCTAGAAAGGAACGCCAACGGGTTGACCGGTCTGCCATTTTGGCGAATTTCGAAATACAGGTTCGGTGCTTGCTGCGCATCGACTCCCATGTGCGCGATCACTTGGCCGGCGGCCAGTTCCTGACCCTCGTGAACTTGCAACTCGCGATTGTGCGCGTACGCGGAAAGCAAGTTGTCCGCGTGTTTGACGATGATCAGATTTCCATAACCGCGCAAACCGTTGCCGGTATAGACCACGCGGCCGGCGCTGGCCGCGCGCACGTCCTGCCCCAAGCGCCCCGGCAGCAGAATACCGCCGCCGGGCACGGGTCGCGGCGCGCCGCGGCGCGCCGTCGGCCATACCCAGGTTGCTGCGGTGGGCGCGCTCGGCACCGGCTGGACCTCGCGCTGCGGCACGCTCCGAGCCAGGAGCAACACCTGCCCGATCGAGATGCGAAAATCCGCGCCGATGTTGTTCCTTCGCGCCAGGTCGCGGTAGTCGAGGTTGTGGCGCCACGCGATGCTGTAGAGCGAGTCCCCGGGCGCGACCATGTAAGTCTGCGCACCGTCGCGTGCGGTATCGGCGCATGCGCCGAGCACAAGGCACAGCCCCACGGCGCAAATCCTGGGCGGGCCACGCAACTTTAGCGCTGCAATCCCGATAGCAAGGGGACGAAACTGACGGGACCGAGCGAGCGACGCTCGGTCCTGGTCTCACCCTTGGTGTAGCAATAAAGTTCCTGGCGGCCCTCCGGCCCCACCGGCGCGATGAGACGGCCGCCCACGCGAAGTTGTTCGAACAGCGGCGGCGGCACGGCATGCGGCGCGGCCGTCAGCAATATTCCATCGAACGGCGCGCGTGCCACCCACCCGATGTTGCCATCGTCATGACGGAAACTGACATTGCGAATCCGCAGTTCCCGCAGGGTGCGTCGTGCGCGTCCCAGAAGGCTCTCGATCCGCTCGATGGTGTATATCTTTTCCACCAACGGCGCCAGCACCGCGGTCTGGTAGCCACAGCCGGTGCCGATCTCCAAGACATTAGCCATCCCGCCCGCCGCCAGCAAGACCTCGGTCATACAGGCCACCACATAGGGCTGAGAGATGGTTTGTCCGAATCCGATCGGCAGCGCCGTGTCCTCGTACGCGCGGCTGGCCAATGCCTCGTCCATGAACAGATGACGCGGCACGTTGCGAATCCTATCGAGCACGCGCAGATCCGCGATTCCCTGTTCCTGCAAACGCTGCACCAGGCGTTCGCGGGTGCGTGCCGAGGTCATGCCTATGCCGCTGAGTCGCGGTCCTTCCATAAAGCTACTCAAGCTTGAGCCACTTTTGCAGTTCAGGAAGCGCGGCGTGGCGCGTCAAGTCGATCTGTAGCGGCGTAATCGAGGCGAAACCCGCGGCGACCGCATGAAAATCCGTGCCGGGGCCGGCGTCCTGACCGCTGCCCGCGTTGCCCACCCAATACACATTGCGGCCGCGCGGATCCTTCGCCTTGACGATGGGTTTGCTGCGATGGCGGCTGCCGAGACGAGTCACTCTGATGCCGCGCAATTGCCCCTCGGGCAAATCGGGTACGTTGACGTTGAGGATCATCGACGCGGTTTCCGGCCCCTGCAAACGATCTTGTGCCATGCGGGCGACGAGCTGCGCCGCCACCTGGGCGGCCGCCGAGAAATTTCGCGGGCTTCCAGGCTCGACGCACAATGAAACCGCGATCGCCGGAAGTCCGAGAAAGCGGCCCTCGACGGCGGCGGCGACAGTGCCCGAATACAATGTGTCGTCGCCGAGATTGGCACCGTCATTGACCCCTGATACGACGATGTCGTGCTCGAAATCGAACAGACCGGAAATCGCCAGATGCACGCAGTCGGTCGGGGTGCCGTTCACGTAGTAGGCGTCGGCATCGTAGCGTGCGGCGCGCACCGGCACATCGAGCGTGAGGGAGTTGCTGGCGCCGCTGCGGTTCCTGTCCGGAGCCACCACCGTCACGGCACCCAAGGGCCGCAGCGCCGCCCCAAGCGCAATTAAACCCTCGGCACGGTAGCCGTCGTCGTTTGAAAGGAGAATCTTCACGAAAATTAACAGCCTGCCGCAAGCGTGGCGGGGGTCGCCGTGCGGACTATACTGTAACGCTGTAGACCCCGATAGGCGATCGAGTTGTCCATCCATGACCAAACAACGCCCCACGGGCCGCGCTGACCAAGCGGCGGAGGATGCTCAAGCATTTCGCGCGGCGGTGCGCGATGTCACGCCGTTGGCCGCGGCGCCCGCGGTAGCCGGACTCGCGAAGCCCAAACCACGGCTGCGCGTCGGGCACGCCGCGACATCGGCGCTGCAAGATCTCGATGACAGCATGCCGCTTGCGTCGAGCGCGGATGCCGTGACGGGGGAGCAAGGCCTGTCTTTTCAGCGCGCAGGCGTGCGCAGCCAGGTCTTGCGCAAGCTGCGGCGTGGACTTTTCCCGGTAGACGATGAATTGGATCTGCATGGACTGACACAAACAGCCGCCCGCGGCGAGCTTGCGCAGTTCATCTCCCGCAGCCGCGACCGCGGTTGCCGCTGCGTGAGAGTCATCCACGGCAAGGGCTATCGGTCCGGTGCGCGCGGCCCGGTGCTCAAAACCGCCGTGAATCTGTGGTTGCGCCGGCAATTGGATGTGATGGCATTCGTCTCGGCGCGCGCCATCGACGGCGGCAGCGGCGCGGTGTACGTGCTGCTGCGGCAGTGACCTTGGAAACCCGCAGCGGCAGCCTATTCCTGGTCGGAGTCGAGTCCCGGCACCGCATCGAGGTCGCAGATCTCGCGCAATACTGCGGTCGCAAACTCGCCCCGGCCGAGCAAGAAGCTCAAACACACGGTGTTGCCGTCCCGCTCGACCGCCAGTTCGCGAATCGCACAACGCAGCGCGCGCCGCTCTTGGCTCAATCCCTCGCGCTGCAGTAAACCGATTATCGGCGCCAATTCCTGCGCCACCGCCATTTCGTGCTGCAGGGCTCGTCCGCTGCTCGCGGGATCGCCCCGCCCCCACAACGGGCCCGAGGGATGAATATCGAACACCTTCAGCCGCCGGCGCAACTCGTCGTCGACCGCGCTCACGGTGAAGTGGCTGCCGCTGCCGTCGAGACTCGCCAAATCGCCGCTGGCGAGTTGCGACCAATCGCCAGCTTCGACACGCCGTGCGAGCACGGCATTGAAGACCAAGGATCGCGCCGCCGACAGGGCGAAGCTGCGCTCGGCGCGACCGCGCGGCGCGACCTCAGTTTGCACCCAGGACGCGACGCGCTCGAGATTGGAGCCCTCACGCCCGAAGCGCTGCGGACCGAAATAGTTCGGTGCCCCCTGCGCCCGCAACGCATCGAGTTTCAGCTGCAGCTGCTCGCTCGACCACGACACCTGACGCAATCGGATGCGAAAGCGGTTGCCGCAGAGCGCGCCGCGCCGCAGCTTGCGCGAGTTCGCGAGTACCTGGCGCACCCTGAATTCCGGGGTGCTCACGTCGCTCCAGAAATCGGCACTGCTCGCCAAAGCGGGCACGCTGAACCATTGAACGGCGACCGCGTGCCGGTCCTTCAAGCCTGCGTAGCCGACGTCCGCCGCAGCAACGCGGGCGAGCTGTGCAATCTGCTTTGCGACCCAATGCGTGTTGGCGGTGCGCTTTTCAACCTGCAGCAGCAAGTGGGGACCGGAACCCGAGGGCGCGAATGACAACTGTTCCTCGACGTGGAAGTCTTCCGGGACGGATTTCAACTCGGCCGGCGGCAGCGGCAACCCGTGGGCTCGCGGTGGCTGCAGCGCCGCCCGCACCCACGACTCGCGGCTCACGTGGTGAGAAGCACTGAGGCCATTGCCGCCAACCCTTCTCCGCGACCGATAAAACCGAGGCGTTCGGTCGTCGTTGCCTTGATGCTTACCAACTTGGGCTCCATGCCAAGATCGGCGCCGAGATTCGCCGCCATCGCCGAGCGGTGTGCGGCAACGCGTGGCGCCTCCGCGAGTACCGTGATATCCGCGTTCACCAGGCGATATCCCGCGGCTTGCACGCGCTGCGCCACGGCTCGCAGCAACACCCGGCTGTCGACCCCGCGATAGCGCGAATCGCTGTCGGGGAAGTGCTGGCCTATATCGCCGTCACCGAGCGCACCCAGCAAGGCGTCGCAAAGCGCGTGAATCACGACATCGCCGTCCGAATGGGCCACCACTCCGCGGCTGTGTGCTATGCGCACCCCGCCGAGCATCACGTGATCGCCGGTGCCGAATGCATGCACGTCGAAGCCTTGGCCGATTCTCATCGCACTGCATTGCGTCATTTTCAAGATCCTCTCGGCGTTGCTCAAATCCTCTGCATGCGTCACTTTGATGTTGAACGGTGAACCCTGCACGAGAGCCGGCCGCAACCCCAAGGCCTCGATCGCCTGCGCCTCATCGGTCACCTCTACTCCTGCACGCACCGATTCCTGGAGTGCGCGGCGCAGCTGCTGGAATGCGAATACCTGCGGCGTCAGCGCGCGCCACAATCCCTGCCGATCCACGGTCGCTACCTGATCGCCGCGTTCGCGCTTCACGGTATCCACGATAGCCGCGGCGAGCACCGCGCCATCCGCGTTCTGCGGCCGATCGAGGGCCGCCAGCAAGCCTCGCAACTCGATCGCAGTAAAACACGGGCGCGCCGCATCGTGCACCAAGATCCAGTCGTCCGGGGCCGCTTGCGTCAGCAGCAGCTCGAGGCCATTCATCACCGAATCGCGCCGGTTCGCACCGCCGACGGTGGTTTGCAGTTTCGACTGATTCAATTTGGCCGCGACGCCCGGCCAGTGAGTGTCATCCGCGGCGAGCGCAACCACGACGGCGTGCACGCGCGGCTCCGCTAACAGCGCCTGCAGCGACCATTCCAAGACCGTGGCGCCCAGCAGCGGCGCATATTGTTTGGGAGGCGAGGCCGCTGCGGAAGGACTGAAGCGGGCACCGCGGCCCGCCGCAGGAACGATCGCCCACACGCGACGCATCGCGTGCCGCGCA
>CAYRAC010000282.1:0-5707 GCA_964422045.1 uncultured Steroidobacteraceae bacterium | reverse complement strand
AATCACACCGGCACAGATGAGCGCGATTCCAAGCACCTTGGCAGGCGTCATGCTCTCGCCCAGCCATAGAACCGACACCGCGGCGACCACCACGTAGCCCAAGGATAGCATCGGATACGCAGTGCTGACCGGCGCCTTGGACAGCGCCGCGAGCCACACGCATACGCTTGCGCCATAGCACAGCATCCCGGTCCAGAACGGCAGGCTCTGCAGCAGAATCGCGACGCTGCCGCCGAGCGTTGCGAGATTGAACTGCGAGAAATGCGCGAGCGGCCGAGTCGCAACTTTGAGCAGCAATTGAGCGGCGGCGTTCAATCCCACCCCTGTCAAGATCAACACCCAGGTAACCCAACTCATTGCCGCGACACCAAGACGCGGTTGACGTTTTGCGCCACCAATCGCATCGGTACTCCGCGCCGCTTGAAATCATCGAACATGTCTCTCTCCATCACCGCAAAGGCGCGGGATTGCGACGACCAGAGGCGAAGGAAATCCGCCACGTCGGGAATGTCGGCGCCCGGGGCCTGGCGTAATCCGTATTCAAGCTCGCCGCGATACTGCACCAGCGTAAGCGTGCGGCGCAGATAGAACGGCAGAGATTGATCGTAGGTGGCGACGCTGTACAGCGGCGCATCGCGGTCGCCGACTGGAAGCGCAGCCGCGAGATTCGCCCCGGAGTAGATCGGTGCCGCCGCAGCGGCGGCGCGGATCAGCAGCAGCCATGCAAGACACCAGCCCGCCCCGAGAAATACTGCGTCGCGAGTCGCCCCGCGCACACGCTGGACGAGTACGAAAGCACCCGAGACCATGAGCAGCAGCGCGATCCGGCCCAACGGCTTCGCCAGCGGCAGGAAGACCGCGCTCCTGTCGGAGGTTGCGATGACGCGGGGCCAATTGAGGCTGGCGACCGCCAAACTCAATCCCAGCAGCACGGTGATTGCCGCGGTATAGCGAAAATCACGCTGCAACGTATCCGCCGGCCGCGCGGCAACGAGCATCGCCAGCGCCGGCATCGCCGGCAACAGGTAGCTCATGAGTTTCGAATCGGAGAGTGAGAAAAACACGCCGATGAACACGATCCAAATCCATAGAAACAAGACCGGGTTGAATGGCGCGTACCTTGCAGGCCGCCGCCAGCCGCCCATCAGGGACCGCAATGCGGACAGCGTCCACGGCAGGCTGCCCGCCAGGAATACGGGAACGAAAAACCACCAGGGCTCCTCGCGGTCGGCACTCGGTGTCAGGTAGCGCGCCAGATGCTCGTGGACGAAAAAGAATTCTAGAAAATCGGCCAGGCGACGCGCTGCGAGCCAATGCCAAGGTACCGTGATGCACAAAAACAGCGCCAGGCCCCACTTGAGGTGCAGCCTGCGCCAAGGTGCGACGTCGCGCGAATAGATGCTGTACAAGATCAACACTGCGGCCGGGATCGCCGCCGCGACGATGCCCTTGCTCAGCACACCGCCGGCGGTTGCGGCCCATGCCAGCATCATCCAGGGGCGGGACTGCGGCGCTTGCTGCGCCAGCAGGAATGCGCCGAGACTCAAGGTCATGTAAAACGTCAGACCCATGTCCAGCGTCAAAAGCTGACCCAAGACCACGAACATCAGCATTCCGGACAAGACGGCCGCGGCGATCCACCCGGCCTCGAGACCCCACAGCCGGCGCGCCGCCAGCCAAACAGTAAGCAGGATCGCGAGCGCACAGAGCGCCGTATACAGGCGCGCGGCAAACACGCTTTCGCCGAGTACTCGGTACGATAGCGCCGTCGCCCAGTATTGCAGCGGCGGCTTCTCTATATAGGCCAGTCCGTTCAGGTGAGGGATCACCCAATCGCCGCCGCTCAGCATCTCGCGCGGGATTTCCGCGTAGCGGCCTTCGTCGGGATTGAACAGCGGCCGAGCGGATAGCGTCGCCAGCCAGAGCAGCGCCAGCAGGCCGGCCAGCGTGGCGTAGCGCCACTGCCCGCGCGCCGCGAGTCCGCTCATGCCCGGGCTGCCGAGATCGCCAGCAGTCCCGAACGCCCCGCGACCTCGCCCCTGATCACCGCGCGCGACGGCAACGGCCGCCGCAGGGCAATTTCCCGAATCCTCGCCATGCGCGTGAGCGAGGCGCCCGACTCGCGCCATTTGACCAGTAAAGACTCGAATGCGTCGCGCAGCCGCATGCCTTCGAGTTCCGCATGCAAGGTGAACACCTGCAATCGATCCTGCTCGGCATTGGCCGGCGCGGCGGACAAACGAAACACCGCGTCCGCGATGCTCGCTTCATCGACCCCGCCCACACCCAGGATCTCATCGAAGGTCGGCAATGTCGTCGGTAATTGCGGGCAGTGACTGCTGCCGTGCTCGAGCAGCGGAAAGAACGGCGCACCGCCGCGCGTGTCGCTGGCGTAGCTCAAACCGTACTCCTGTTCGAGAGCCAATCCATGGGCGTTGATTTGCCAGCCCGCGGCGGCATGTGATTGGGGCGGCGAGCCGAACACCCGCTCAAAGGCCGTGAGGCCGCGTTCGAACTCGGTCCGGGTCCAGGCTGCGCTCGCGCCGGCAACGTAATCCTGCCAACGCACGTGATCATGGGTGTGCAAACCCACCTCGAACCCCGCGTCGCGGACGCTGCGCATCACCGCACCCGCGCTTGCGCCGATATCCGGACCGGGCAGCAATACGCCGTACAGCAGCGTCTTCAATCCGTAATGCTTGAGCACCGAGGTGCGTGCCACCTTCTGCGCAAATCCCTTGCGAAACACGCGGCGCATGGCGCGTCCGGTGTTGTCGGGGCCCACCGAGAAATAGAAAGTCGCATCGACGCCATGTTGCTTGAACAGCGACACGAGCCGAGGCACGCCCTGCCGCGTTCCGCGCAGGGTATCGACATCAACCTTGAGGCCGATGCTCGCCTTCTCAAGCATCGCGCGACAACAAGGCGGATGCCGACGGCAAGCTATGAGCGTACGAATCAAAAATGGCGTTCAAGGCGGCGCGCATGTCGGTCGTCGGCGTCCAACCGAGCTCCGCCGTGGTGTTCTTGATCGACGGCAGGCGCGCCGGAATATCCGCGTAGCCTTTGCCGTAATATTCCAAGGCGGAAATATCGACCAGCTTGGTATTGCGTGCGGTGGGGGCGAATTCCGGCCGCGACAGGGCAATTTCCAGCATCATTTCCGCCAATTTGCGGATGGAATATAAATTTTGCGGATTGCCGATGTTGTAGATCTTGCCGTCGGCGATCCCGCCGGGGTTGTCGATGATCTTCGTCAGGCATATGACCGCGTCGTCGATGAAGGTGAAGGCGCGAGTTTGGGTACCGCCTTCGACCAGCTTGATCGACTCGCCGCGCACGATGTGGCCCAAGAACTGCGTGAGCACGCGTGAACTGCCTTCCTTCGGGTCGTCCATGCTATCGAGTCCCGAGCCGATCCAGTTGAAGGGCCGGAACAAGGTGAATTGCAATCCCTGCTGACCGTAAGCGTAGATGATCCGATCGAGCAACTGCTTCACGCAGGAGTAGATCCAGCGTTGCTTGTGAATGGGACCGAGCACCAACTCCGAGGTTTCGGGATCGAATTCCTTGTCCTTGCTCGCGCCGTAGACTTCCGACGTCGATGGAAACACCACGCGCTTCTTGTATTTGACGCAATGACGGATGATCGGCAGGTTCGCCTCGAAATCCAATTCGAACACCCTGAGCGGCTCGCGCACGTAGGTTGCCGGGGTCGCGATTGCCACCAGCGGCAGAATCACATCGCACTTGCGCACGTGGTACTCGACCCACTCGAGGTTGATCGTGATATCGCCCTCCACAAAGTGGAAACGCGGATTGCCAAGAAGCGCGCTGACGCGTTCGGATTGCAAATCCATGCCGTAGATGTGCCAATCGGTATGAGCGACGATGTAGTTGCTCAAGTGGTGACCGATGAAGCCGTTGACCCCGAGAATGAGAACGTTTTTCAAAATTTGCCCCTACCCTGATAAATCGTCCGGCCCGTCCCGGGATTTCAGCCGAGCGCCAACGGCTGGCGCATCAACGCCGGCGGCGCGTGCTCGGGCGTCACGAATTTGCCGTCGATCGCGAGCCGCGTAATGCACAGCCTGCGCCCGTCCACGCAATCGACGTACCACTCGCCGTCCGCGGCGTACAGACACGGCGCCTGCCTTGAAAAACGTGTCGGCCGCGCGTCGACCCGGGTCTCGAGAATGGCAAGCCTACACCCGTTTACCTCGGTAAAGGCACCCGGAAACGGCGGCGCCACGGCGCGCACCAGATCGTGCACCGCGCGCGCCGTGCGGCTCCAATCGATACGGCCATCTTCGGGGCGTCGCCGGCCGAAATACGAGCCGCTGCCAAGATCGAGCGGAATCGCCGCTGCGCTTCCATCGATCAGCTTCGGCAGACTGCGCCGCAGCACCTCAACGGCAGCCTCGGCAACTTTGATCGACACGTCGAGCGCCGTGTCATTCTGCAAAATCGGTACGGACTGTTGATCCACGAGCGCGCCCGCATCGGGCTTCTCCACCATGTAATGCAGGCTCGCTCCGGTCGCCTGTTCGCCGTTGAGGATCGCCCAGTGCACCGGCGCCCGGCCGCGATACTTGGGCAGCAGCGATCCGTGCATGTTGAGTGCGCCGCGCGCTGCGACCGTCAACCACGCCTTGTCCAACATGTAGCGATAGTAAAAGGAGAACAAAAAATCTGCACGGGCGGCGCTGCCGGCGCCGATCCATTGCGGGGTATTCGGGTTGTCCGGTGTTTCGACCCGCAGATGATGCGCCGAGGCCAATTGCTGCACGCTTCCGAACCACTGGCTCTCGGCCGGATCATCGGCATGCGTGAACAACAACGGAATCTCCACGCCCTGCGCCAACAGTTCGCGCACGCAGCGAACCCCGACCTCGCTGTAGGCGAATACCACGGCGCGAGTCACGGCGCGCCCCGACTAAATGCCTCCGTATTGACGCGGCGCTCGATCGGGTTCGGCTCATCCTCCAGGACCGCCTGCACGATGTAGCGCGGCCGTTCACGCACCTGGGCGTAGATGCGCCCGACGTACTCACCGAGGAGTCCGATACCGAACAGCGCCACGCCGATCAGGAAGAATACGAACGCGAACAGGGTGAACAGACCCTCGGCCTCCGAGCCCAGCCAGATTCGGCGCACCAGCAGTACCACGAACAGCACCGCCGAAATCATGGAAACCAGCATGCCGGTCATCGAAAACAGCTGCAGCGGCACGACGGAGAATCCGGTGATCAGATCGAAATTCAGACGAATCAAGCTGTACATCGAATACTTCGATTTGCCCGCGAAGCGCTCCTCGTGAGCGATCGGCACCTCGATGGGCCGCATCGCATAGAGCGATGCCAGCGCCGGAATGAAGGTATTGACCTCGCGCGTCTGATTGAGCGCAGTGACCACCGAGCGCGCGTAACCGCGCATCATGCAGCCCTGATCGGTGATGCGCACGGGCGTGATCAACTCGCGCAGCCGGTTGATGCGCTTCGAGAACCAGCGGCGCCACAACGAGTCTTGCCGCTGCTGACGTATGGTGCCGACGTAGTCGTAGCCCTGATCCAGCATGGCGACGAGTTTGCCGATCTCCTCCGGCGGATTCTGCAGATCCGCGTCCAAGGTGACCACATATTCGCCGCGCGCGTACTTAAGCCCCGCCATGACGGCCGAATGCTGTCCGAAATTCGCATGGAACAAC
>CAYRAC010000281.1:0-5737 GCA_964422045.1 uncultured Steroidobacteraceae bacterium | reverse complement strand
ACACGACCACGTTGTTGCGCTTCTGATCGAGCTTGATCACTTTGAATTCGAGCGGCTTGTTCTCCAGATACGACGGATCACGCACCGGCCGCACATCGACCAAGGAACCCGGCAAGAAGGCGCGCACATTGTCGATCTCGACGGTGAACCCACCCTTGACCCGGCCGGTGATGATGCCGATCACGACTTCCTGCTTCTCGAAGGCTGTCTCGAGACGCGTCCAGGTGCGGGCGCGCTTTGCCTTCTCGCGCGACAGCCGGGTTTCGCCCGAGCCGTCCTCGACGCTGTCCAAGGCGACTTCGACGGTCTCGCCGACGACGACCTCGATCTCACCTTTCTCATTCTTGAATTGGTCGGACGGTATGACCGCTTCGGACTTCAATCCGACGTTGACGATGACGTAGTCCTGGCCTACTTCGACGATCAATCCGTTGAGGATGGTGCCAGGACGAATGCGCTGGCTCGCAATGCTCTGTTCGAACAGTTCCGCAAAACTTTCTGTCATGTGTTCTCTACTATTCCCGGGCACTTATCCCGTGTGCCTCAGGGTTACCATAAAATAGCGGCGCTCAATCCCTGAAAACCGCAACCCAAACCTCGTACAAACTATGGCGACAGACGTCCGCGGGCCACACCCAAGACGCGTTCAACCACTGCATCGACGGACATCCCCGTCGTGTCCAGTAGGACCGCATCCGCGCTCGCGACAAGGGGCGAGGCGGCGCGATTCATGTCGCGTAGGTCGCGCTCCCCTATCTCCTGCGAAAGGGCGGCAAGGGTAGCAGCAACCCCCTTTTCTTTCAACTGCTTATGGCGCCTCAAGGCCCGTTCAGTCGCGCTCGCCGTGAGAAAAATCTTAACCTCCGCCTGGGGGAATACCACGGTTCCCATATCGCGCCCGTCGGCCACCAAACCGGGGGGTACCGCAAATCGCCGCTGACGATCCAAGAGCGCCGCACGAACCTCGGGCAAGGCCGCCACTTTGGAGGCATCATTCCCCGCCTGTTCGCTCCGAATGGCGCCGGTGACCTCCTGTCCGTTGAGTGAGACCAGCTCGCCGCCCGCTGCATCGGAGCCGAATTTGAGGTCGAGGTGCCCGGCCAATTGGGCGAGTTTCGGGCCGTCCGACAGGCTCACCCCCTGCAGGCGCCCCGCCAGGGCAACCAATCGATAGAGCGCGCCACTGTCGAGCAGGGCCCAGCCGAGGGCTCTTGCCGCAGCGCGGCTAACGGTGCCTTTCCCGGAGCCGGACGGCCCATCGATGGTCATGATCGGCACGCGGCTCATGGCGGCGCCTCGGGGGATTCCCGGACATCGAGACCGACGGAGCGCGCCAAATCGGCGAAATCGGGAAAGGAGGTGGCGACGTTGGCCACATCGTGAATGGCGATGGGCCGCGCGCAGCGCAGGCTCGCGATGGCAAATGACATGGCTATTCGGTGATCGCCGAAGCTGTCGACTGCGCCGCCGCCGAACGCCGCGCCGCTGCCGCGGCCTTCGATCCGCATCCCGTCGGGCAGCATCTGATGCGCCACACCCAGGACGGCGAAGCCGGCGCTCATCGCGGCGATTCGGTCGCTTTCCTTGACCCGCAGCTCCTCGGCACCCGTCACCAGCGTCTCGCCGGCCGCGCATGCGGCGGCGACGAAAAGCACCGGCAATTCGTCGATCGCGAGCGGCACGATCTGCGCGGGCACGATCACGCCGCGCAATGCCGATGCGTGAACCCTGAGGTCCGCCACCGGTTCCGCGCCGCTCGAGCGCGGGTTCAGGATGTCGATGTGCCCACCCATGCTGCGCAGCACCTCGAGCAAGCCGGTGCGCGTCGGGTTCAAGCCGACGTTGCGAATCGTAAGACCCGCCGCGCCGGCACCCAGCAGTCCCGCGACGATGAAGAAAGCCGCGGAAGAGAAATCGCCCGGCACGCCGATTCGTTGGCTCGCCAACGCTGCCGGCGGATGCAGCGTCGTGCGCAGGCCGTCACTTTCGATGCGCACGCCGCAGCTCTCGAGCATGCGTTCGCTGTGATCGCGGTTGACGGCCGGTGCGATTACCGTGGTGGGGCCGTCGGCATACAGTGCGGCCAGCAAGATTGCGGATTTGACCTGCGCGCTGGCCACCGGCATGCGGTATTCGATGCCCTTGAGGTGTGCGCCACCGACGATATCCACCGGCGGCGTGCCGTTCACGGTGCGCACGTCGGCGCCCATCTCGCGCAGCGGCTGCGCCACGCGTTCCATCGGCCGCTTCATCAGCGAGGCATCGCCGATCAAGCGTGAATTGAAGCGCTGCGCCGCCAGCAGCCCGGTGAACAGGCGCATCGCGGTCCCGGCATTCCCCATGTCGAGCGCGCGCGCCGCATCCCGCAAACCGCGCAAGCCGACGCCGCGGATGAGCACCTGCGTCGGACTTGGTTGCTCGATGGGCACGCCGAGAGCACGCATCGCAGCCAGGCTCGCCAAACAATCTTCGCTCGCGAGAAAGCCGCTGACTTCGCTCGTGCCGTGCGCGATGCCGGACAACATCAGCGCTCGATGCGAAATGGATTTATCCCCCGGAACCTGCATCGTGCCCGACACTTCCCGCGCCGGCTGAACCTCAAATTTGCGCGCGGCGGCCACCGCGGTCAGAGCACCGCTCGCGGATACGAGCCCAAAACCTTGAACAGCGAGGCGCGTCCCTCGAGCGCGGCCAGCGCCTTGGCGACCGGCGCGTCGCTCACGTGGCCTTCGATGTCGATGAAGAACACGTAGTCCCATTTGCGCTTGCGCGACGGCCGCGACTCGATGCGCGTCATGTTGACCTTATGCTCGGCGAACGGTTCCAGCAATCGGAACAGCGCACCCGAATCGTCGGTGTCTGCGGCAGACACCAGCAGCGTGGTGCGATCGATACCGCTGGCACTGAACAGCTTGCGGCCGATCACCAGGAAGCGGGTGGTGTTGTCCTGGCGATCCTCGATTTCATTCGCGAGCAGGGTGAGCCCATAGATCTCGGCCGCCGCGCGACTCGCGATCGCCGCGGTGCCGCGCTCATCGCGCGCGCGGCGCGCGCCTTCGGCGTTGCTCGCCACGGCAACGCGCTCCGCCTCGGGCAACTGATCGTCGAGCCAGCCGCGGCACTGCGCCAAGGCCTGCGGATGGGCGCAAATACGCCTGACGGCTTCGATACCGGGCATTTTCCCCATCAAGAAATGATTGATGCGCAGCTCCACTTCGCCGCAAATTTTCAGGGCCGAAGACAGAAACATATCCAAGGTGTGATTGACCGTGCCCTCGCTCGAGTTCTCGATCGGCACCACCCCGAAGTCGGCGATGCCGCCTTCGACCTCGTGAAATACCTCGTCGATCGCCGGCAACGGCAATGCGCGCACCGAGGAGCCGAAGTGCTTGAGCACGGCGGCCTGAGTGAACGTGCCTTCCGGCCCGAGGAATGCCACTTTGAGGGGTTCCTGTTGCGCGAGGCATGCGGACATGATTTCGCGGAACAGCCGCGCGATTTCTTCATCGCGCAGCGGCCCCTGATTGCGCTTGAGCGCCTTTCTGAGGACTTCCGCCTCGCGTTCCGGGCGATAGAAATCGACCGCCTTGCCGGACGCCGATTTTGAGATGCCTACGGCTTGGGCGAAGCGCGCGCGCTCGTTGAGCAGCGCATGGATGCGCGCATCGATGGCGTCGATGTTTTCACGAATATTGTCGAGTCCGCCGGCCGCCGGCGCGACGCCGGGCCGCGTCTTGCCCGACGGCAACTTACCGGCCGGTTTCTTACGGCCTGCCATGCCCGCACCTCATGCGTAGCGCCGCTCGAAATCCCGCATGAACGCGATCAGCGTCTCGACGCCGGTGAGCGGCATGGCATTGTAGAGGCTCGCGCGCATGCCGCCCAAGACCCGATGGCCCTTCAGACCCTGCAGGCCGGCAGCGGCGGCGCCTTCGAGAAAGGCGGCGTCCAAGTTCGGTTTCCTCAAGACGAATGTCACGTTCATCCACGAGCGTGCATCCTTGGCAATCGGGTTGCGGTACAGCTCGGATGCATCGATGGCAGCATACAGCGTTCGTGCTTTGAGGCGGTTGCGCTCGCCGATCGCAGCCAGCCCGCCGGCGCTCTTCAGCCATTTGAATACCAGACCTGCCATGTACCAGGCGAATGTCGGCGGCGTGTTCAACATGGACTGATGATCGGCGAGCGCGCGGTAGTTGAACACCAGCGGCGTCTCGGGCCGCGCATCGCCGATGAGGTCATCGCGCACGATCACCACCGTCAGCCCGGAAGGGCCGATATTTTTCTGCGCTCCCGCGTAGATCAAGCCAAATTTCTCTACATCGATCGGCCGCGACAAGATGCTCGACGACATATCGGCGATGAGCGGGCGGCGCGTTTGCGGGATGTAGCCGAACTCCACCCCGCTGATGGTCTCGTTCGGCGTGTAATGCACATAGCGGGCATCCGCGCTGAAGTGCAACTCGTCCTGCGCAGGAACGCGCGTGTAATCGCCTCCGGCATCGCCCGCGATGTGCACGCGGCAATAGCGCGCCGCTTCGGCGATGGCCTTCTGCGACCAGTGACCGGTATTGACGTAGTCGACGCTCGATTCGGGCGCGGCAAGATTCATGGGTATCAGCGAAAACTGCGCGGATGCACCGCCTTGCATGAACAATACCTGGTAATTGCGCGGTATCGACAACAGCTCGCGAAAATCCGCCTCGGCCTCGGCCGCCACCTGCGTGAAGGCCTGACCGCGGTGGCTGATCTCCATGACGGATGCGCCGCTTTGGCGCCAATCGAGCAGTTCATCGCGGGCCTGTTCCAGAACCTCGAGCGGCAGCACGGCCGGTCCAGGGGAAAAATTGAAGGCGCGCATCGCGATTGTCTTAGACGTCGGGCGGTGCGTCGTCGCTGGCCGCCGGCGGATCGCCGGCGCCGGCATCGCCTGCCGTCTCCTCTCCCGCGTCATCGGCCGCCGCTTCGCCCGCGGCCAAGCCATCGATGCGCTCGAGTCCGGAGAGCTGATCGCCCTCCTCCAGCCGGATCAGCCGCACACCCTGGGTGTTGCGCCCGACCACCGAGATGTCCTTCACCGGCGTGCGCACCAGAACCCCGTTCTGGCTCATGAGCATGATTTCATCGTCCGCGCTCACCTGCAGCGCGCCCACCATGCGTCCGTTGCGGTCGGTGATCTGCAGGGCGATCACGCCTTGCCCGCCGCGCCCGTGCCGCGGAAAATCATCGAGCGGCGTCAGCTTGCCGAAGCCGTTCTGCGAAGCCGTGAGAATGAATCCCTGCTCCGCGACGATCAAGGCATTGACGCGCTGCTCGTCGCTCAAGCGCACACCGCGCACGCCGGCGGCTTCGCGCCCCATGGCGCGGACCTCGTCTTCGCCGAAGCGAATCGCCTTGCCGGCAGTGGTGAACAGCAGAATGTCCTTGGTGCCGTCGGTGATCGCGACACCCACCAAGTTGTCGCCCTCGTCGAGCGCGACGGCGATGATGCCGCTGGCGCGCGGCCGCGAGAACAGCGCCAGCGAGGTCTTTTTCACGGTGCCGAGGCTGGTCGCCATGAACACGAACTTGCCGGCTTCGAAATCCTTGATCGACAGCATGGCGCTGATGCGCTCGCCCTCCTGCAGCGGCAACAGATTGACGATGGGTTTGCCGCGCGCGCCGCGGCTCGCCTGCGGCAGCTGATACACCTTGAGCCAGTACAGCTTGCCGTAATCGGAAAAGCACAACAGCGTGT
>CAYRAC010000280.1:0-5768 GCA_964422045.1 uncultured Steroidobacteraceae bacterium | reverse complement strand
CTCCACCTGGCCGGCCATGGGGATGCGAACCAGGAAGTCGCAGCGCTCGCGGGTAAGGCGCCGCAGGCCCGCGCCCTCGGCTCCGAGCACCAGGGCGAGCGGGCGATTCAGATCCGCCGCATACAGAGTCTGCACAGCCTCGGCATCGGTCCCCACCACCCAAATCCCGCGTTCCTTGAGCTTTTCAATGACGCGCGCCAGATTGGTCACGCTCGCCACCGGCACGAATTCCGCAGCGCCTTCCGCGACCTTGCGCACCACCCCGTCCACGGCGGCGGCCCGATCCTTCGGTATCAGCACCGCGTGGGCGCCGGCGGCATCGGCGGTTCGCAGGCACGCCCCCAGGTTGTGCGGGTCGGTGACGCCGTCGAGAACCAGCAGCAGCGCAGGCTCCCCCGCCCGGCTCAATGCTTCGAGAAGATCGTGCTCGTCCCAGCCCTTGAGGGGCCGCACGGCGGCCACCGCCCCCTGGTGCGCGACCTCCCCGACGAGCTTGTCGAGCGCTTCGCTGCCGACCGACTGGACGCGCACGCCGGCGTTTTGCGCACGCGTGCGCAGTTCGCGGCTGCGGGCGTCCTCCCTGGGCTGCGACATCCACAGCTCCAGCAAGCGTTCGGGTGAGCGCTCGAGCACCGCGTTGATGGCATGCAGGCCGTAGACGAAGTTGCGCTTCGACTCAGCCACGACCGCCGCGTCCGCCGCGTCCACCCCGGCCGCCGCGCCCGCCGCCCCGCGCTCCCCGGCCGCCGCGGTCGCGCTTCGCGCCGCTGCGCGGCGCACGCACGGTTCCGTGCTGGGCGGAACCGGACATATCCAGCAACTCGAAGTCTATTTGGCGCTGCGTCAGGTCGACGCGGCTGAGGCGCACTCGCACCGGGTCGCCCATCTGCCAGCGGCGTCCGGTGCGTTGACCCACCAAGCCCATGCCGCCGTCCTCGAGTTCCCAGTAATCGCCCGGGATCGCCGAAATATGCACCAATCCATCGATGGGCATTTCCTTCAGCTGCACGAACAGGCCGAACTCGAGCGCGCTGGTGATGGTGGCATCGAATGTCTCGCCGACGCGCGGCTCCAAGTACAGGCACTTGAGATAGCCCATGACATCGCGCGCCGCGTCGTCCGCGCGCCGTTCGCGCTGCGAACTCTCCGCACCCAAGGTCTGCAATTCCGCCGTGGAGTAGCGATGCCCGGACGCCGAGCCCGGCAGCACCGCGGCCTTGATCGCGCGATGCACCAGCAAATCGGGATAGCGGCGGATCGGCGAGGTGAAGTGTGCGTACTCCTCCAGCGCCAAACCAAAGTGACCGATGTTGGTTTGCTGATAGACGGCCTGGGCGAGCGAACGGATCACCAGATTCTCGAGCAGCAGCCCGTCGGGCCGGGCCGCCAGCAGTGCCACCAATTGGCGAAACTCGCGCGGCGTCGGCTTTTCCGAAAAGACCGCCCCCACCTGCAGCGCATTCAGCACTTTCTGTAATTCGGTGACGCGCTTGTCCTCCGGCTGGCCGTGGACGCGGTACAGGCTGCCGGCCTTCGCCAGACGCAACGCCACCGCCGCCTCGATGTTGGCGGCAACCATGCACTCCTCGATCAGGCGGTGCGCATCGTTGCGTGTCACGGCGTAGAAGCCCTCGATCCGCCCGTCGCTGCCGATGCGTGCCTTGACCTCCCCGCCGCGAAAATCGAGTGCGCCGCGCGCGTCGCGTGCCTCTTTCAATGCGCCGTAAACGGCGTACAGGGAGTCGAGCGACGTGCACACCTGCGGCGTCAAGTCGGCGGCGGCCGGCGCGGCCGGATTTTCCAGATAAGCCCATGCTCGATCGTACGTCAGCCGCGCATGTGAACGAATAACCGCCTCGTAGAATCGGCTCTTGCTCAATTTGCCGTTCTTGCTGACGCGCATGTCGCACACGAATGCCAGCCGTTCGACGCGCGGCATCAGCGAACACAGTTGGTTGGAGAGATTTTCCGGCAGCATCGGGATGACCCGATCGGGAAAGTACACCGAGGTCGCGCGCGCGCGCGCCTCGACGTCCAACTCGGTGCCGTAGCGTACATAGTTGCTGACATCCGCTATGGCGACCACCAGCCGCCAGCCGCCGCCGCGCACCGCCTCGGCATACACCGCATCGTCGAAGTCCTTGGCGTCCTCGCCGTCGATGGTCACGAGCGGCAGTGCGCGCAAATCCTCGCGGCCTTGGATGTCCGCCGGCTGCACGTCGGGCGCAAAACGATTCGCAGCGCGAATCACCTCCGGCGGAAACTCCTGCGGCAAGTCGTGCCGCAGAATCGCGAAGCGCGCCGCCAAATCCGAGGGCCGCAAATTCTCGAGCACTTCGACCACCCGGCCGTGCGCAGCCAGATCGCCCTGTGGACGCTTGCTCACTTCGACGATGACGTGGTCGCCGTCTTTGGCTCCGTGCCGATCGCGCATGGCGACGTCGATGCCGTACCAATGGCCCGGATCTTCCGGTTCCACGCGCCCACGGCCGTCGGCCGCGTGCCATACGCCGCCGATCAGCAGCGGTGCATCGCCGGTGCGGCGGATCAAGCGCGCGATGCGCCGGCCGCGGTCATTCATGCCGACCGCGAGAACTTCGACCCGGTCGTTATGCATCAAGGTCGCGGTATCCGCCCGGGCGAGCACCAAGGGTGCCGAGCCGTCATCGGGCATCACCAAGACATCGCCATTGGCGCGGCCCCGCACCCGGCCGGCAACCCGTTCGCCTTCGCCTGCCGTCGCGAAGCCATTCGGTCCCTCGATCGCCTGGCCGTCGCGAACCATGGCGGCGAGGCGCTTGCCGAGCGCCTCGCGCTGAGCTGCGTTATTCAAGCCGAGGCGCTTGGCGAGGCGCGCTGCGCTCAGGGGCTCATCCGCCTCGCCCAGGAGCTTCAGCAGGAGTTCGCGGCTCGCGATCGGATCCGCGTACCTCGATTTCTCGAACTCCAAATTAGGGTCTTCGCCGCGCCAGCCCGTGGGTCCACGTCGTGTCATGAGTGTTCGTTGCAATCCTTCGGTGGGTGCGCGCGCAGCGGCGTCCCGCGGGGGCGGCAGGGCCGCTCGATTCAGCCCGTCAGACTATCAGCTTTGTGTGTCGCCGGGCGCATATCGCGGCAGCGGCGCCTTGGCGTGGCCGTCCGCGTGTGCCGATTTTACGCCAAACAGCGTCCGGCAGTGTTCGGCAAACTCCTCGGCCATGGCGCTCAAAGCACGGCCTTTCAACGTCGCGAGTACCAGCCCGGAGTTCTTCACGGTATTGGTGAGCGGCCGTGCCACCAACGCGCGGCCGTCGTAGGTGATGTTGTTGGCCGGCTTGCTGGCGAGCAGGCTGAAGCCCAGGCCGTGGCCGACGAAGCCACGCACCATCTCCAACGATCGCGAACGGTATCCGACCGTCGGTTCCAATCCGGCATCCTTGAACAGCGACAGAATATAATTGCGGCTCGGATCGATATCGAGCAGCACCAGCGGTTCTTGCAACAAATCCTCGAGCGCAATCCCGGATGACTGCGCCAGCGGGTGGCCTTCGGCGAGCAACACGTAGGGGGTGAGTTCTGCCAGCCGCTCCACGCGCAGATCCGTATTCTCGTCGAGTCCGAAGTCATAGAGCAGCGCAACCTCGGTATCGCTGCGCCGCAGGCTCGCGATCAGGTGATCTTGGTCCGCCTCGAACAAGGTCAGCTCGATTTCCGGGTGCAGCTTGGTCAGACGCGACACCAGCGCCGGAACGATATACGGCGCGAACACTTGAAAGCAGCCGATGGCGAGTGCGCCCCCTTCGGTAACCCCGCGCGGCAAGCGCCGCTGATGGAATCGGCGCGGCACGCCATACGCGCGATTCGCGTATATCAACGGCGCACCGGTGCCGGCGACGAAAATGTCCTGTACCGAGCCGAATACCACGAAGTGCGATCCGACCCGCTCGCTCGCGATGACGCGGCAATCGAACGCCACCAGCGAATCGACCACGCGCGGCGCCCCGGTCACCTGCGTCGTCCACGTCGCACAATCGAACTTGGCGGCTCCCTGAGCGCCGCTGCGCCCGGCAAAGTTGTCGGAAATGTGCGCCTGATCGTCGCGCAGCACGTTGACGCAGAACACTCCGTTCTGCAGCACGGCCATGGCTACGGGACTCAAATTGTGGATGCACACCAGCAAGGTCGGTTGCGGACCATCCGCCGACACCGACACCATCGCCGATACCGTGACCCCATGGCGCCCGGCTACACCGTCCGTCGTCACGACGTTCACGGTGCTCGCCGCATGGCTCATGCCATGCAGAAATTGCTGACGCAGGAGGCGTTCCTCCGGTGTCGGCTGCGTGGTTCCTGCCTCAGCGCTCACGTTCACTCCTCGCCCCGATAATCGCCTTCGCCCTCATGATCGCTCATCACCGGGCTTAACCAAAGAGCGCCGTGCGCCGGTTGCGTTGACAAGCACTGGGTCAGTGCGTACATTTCTGCGCCTTGTCGCGGACCCATCTTGCCCAGGTGGCGGAACTGGTAGACGCGCTGGTTTCAGGTACCAGTGGAGCAATTCGTGGAGGTTCGAGTCCTCTCCTGGGCACCATCCGTAAACCCTTGATTTTAGTCAAATATCGCTTCACAGCCGCATCGCGCGACGGATGCTGGTGGTCGCGAGAAATCCTTCGTCCGCCACGCGCACGAGATCGCGCCCCTCGTTCTTCGCGGTGTAGAGCGCGCAATCGGCGCGCGCAATCATTTCATCGAGGCTGCGCCCGTGCTGGATGCTGACCGCCAGACCCGCGCTCAAGCTGACGCGCAGCCCGGCGCCGGTGGCCGGCAAGTGGATGCCGAAGACCAGGGTGCGCATTCGCTCGAGGCTCGCCAGCGCGACTTCGAGCGTCGCGTTGGGCATCACCAGCAGGAATTCCTCGCCGCCCCAGCGCCCCAGGACATCCGAATCGCGCACCGCTTCGCGTCCGACGCGCGCAAATTCCTTCAACACGAAATCTCCGGTCGCGTGTCCGCAGCGGTCGTTGATGACCTTGAAGTGATCCATGTCGATGATCGCGATGGTCAGCGGCGTGTTGCCGGCGATCGCCTCCGCCAGGGCCGCGGTGGCGAATTCCGCGGTGCGCCGGCGATTCGGCAAACCGGTCAAGCCGTCTTGGCTCGCCAGTTTCACGAGTTGTTGGCGGTAGCTGCGATTGATGATCAGAAAATAAACCAGCAGCGCGATCACCGCTATGCCTAAGGCAACGACGAAGGCGTTCCAGCGCAGCTCCCGCGCCTGACGCTGTGACTGGTCCTGGGACAGCGCCAATTCGCGCTTCAACAATGCATTGCGCTCGATTTCCCGATCGGTCTCGAAACGCGCGCGCAGCGCCGCCGCGCCGCGCGAGCGTTCGGCATCATTGGCATCCGCGTATCGCTTGACGTATTCGGCGAGGTCGGCGTAGGCCTCGCGGTAATTGTGCGCGGCGGCGTTGGCGCGTGCGCGCGCTTGATACATCGAGGCGACTCGGCTTGGCAGCAGGTCGGCGCCGCCTTGGTCGAGCACCGCATTCAAGCTCGCGAGGGCCTTCTCCGGATGGCCGTTGGCAAGATCGATGCGCGCCAGCAGCGCCTGCGACTCCTTCACCTGGTCGACGGAATGCGCGGCGCGAAACGCGGTCATTGCGCTGCCGCACTCCGCCGCCGCGCGTTCCAGCTGATTGAGTTCGATGCGCGCGGTGCAGGCCAGCAGATCCGCGAATGCGATTCCTTGCACGTCGTTGACGATTACGCTGAGCTTGCGCGCCTCG
>CAYRAC010000279.1:0-5772 GCA_964422045.1 uncultured Steroidobacteraceae bacterium | reverse complement strand
CCTCCTCGATGGCGGCCTTGACGTCCGGCCGACCGCGCGGCACCGCGAGCGCCATGTCGAATTCCAAGGCCTCCTTGTCTTCTATGGTATTGACGGGTTGGATGATCAACGGCGCCTTCAAGACCGCCTTGTAATAGCCCGCCATCGGGCCCCATGCCGCGGCGATATCCAGGCTGCCGTCGACGACCTGCTGAATCTGATATGAGGGTTGGTTGTTTGCGACGATGTCGGCGTTGTGGCTCAGGTAATGAACGACGGTATTGGAAACCACCTTATGGTCGGCGAGCGCCTGGCGGATCGCCGACACCTGGAACACACCGACCCGCAATTTCTTGAGCTCGGGATCATCCAGGTTTTTGATGTTGATGCCTTTGTCGTTGCGGTACGCCAGCACGAAGGTGGACCGATAGAGGGGCTTGAGCACCACGGCGCCTTCGGTGTCGGTCGCCATGTCCATCCACAAATCGCAGTTGCCTTCGCTCAAGGTGGTGCGCATCAAGCCGCGTTCGATCGATGGGCGCCAATAGTATTGAACGCCGGTGCCGAGCGCAGTGCCGATCACCTGGGCGATCTTGTTCTCGAATCCCTCGCCTTTCTGATTCGACAGCGGCATGTTGCCGGGATCCGCACACACGGTGAGCGACTTCAGATCATCGCCGAGCGCAATACCACCCACGCTCAAAAGGGCGGCGGCAAGGATCACTTGTCGGACGCGCGCTCCGTCTTTGCTATTCAATGCAATCTCCTTGAAAGGGCGGTTCGCGCCCCGCCAGCACTCACCATTGGACTTGCGCGAACCGCGAAGGTTGCAGTGCGCGGCTGCCATATTGCGCCGCGCGAGCCCCGAAAAAAAGCCCGGTGACTTGCGTCACCGGGCACATCTCTCCAACACGAATGAATCAATATCGACCTTTAATCGCCTATCCGGAACGTGTACAACGTACCGCCCTGTGGAATATGACTTAAGTTGGCCGCCTTGGTCATCGCGGTGGCACCGATCGCGCCGAACTTATCGTTCAGGTCCAATCCCGCCGTGACCGGGAGTCCGATCCAGCCGCCGATTCCCGACCAGACCGACACATACTGCTTGCCCTTCACGGAGTACGTGATCGGGTTGCCGATGATGCCGGAGCCGAGTTTCTTCGACCACAGGACCTGCCCGTTCGAGCGATCGACGGCGCGGAAGTCGCCGCCCAAGCTGCCGTAGAAGGCCAAGCCGCCGCCGGTTACCAGTGCGCCACCCCAGTTCGGATACGAATCCGGGATTTCCCACTCGGTCTTGCCGGTGTCGATATTGAACTTCTTGAACTTGCCGGTTACACCCGGCTTCTCAGGATACATATAGACGTTGGCGAACACGTACACCGTGCCCTGCGTGGTGTGCGAACGCTGTTGCGGTTCAAGTTCCATGCACCAGTTGTTGGTCGGTACATAGAAATTGAGCGGATCGCTCGGATCCACCGCCACCGGCTGCTGGTCCTTGCCGCCCATCGCGGACGGGCAGGCCTGCGTGTTCTCACCTACCTTGAGCGGCGAATGTTCCGGCACTTTGACCGGTCGACCGGTCTTCATGTCGATTTTTTCGGCCCAGTTCGTGGTGACGTACTTGTTGGCGCGGACCAGCGTGCCGTCGGTACGGTCGAACACATACGCGAAACCATTGCGGTCGAAGTGCACCAGCAACTTGCGCGCCTTGCCATCGATGGTCCCGTCGACCAACACCACTTCGTTGATGCCGTCATAGTCCCACTGGTCGAACGGCGTCATCTGATAGACCCATTCGGCAGCACCGGTGTCGACATTGCGGGCGAATATGCTCATCGACCACTTGTTGTCGAACTTGCCGCTGTTGCAATTGGCTTGCGTCAGCGGTTCCGCGCAACGGAACTGCGGCGACCACAAACCCGGGTTGCCCGTGCCGTAGTACACGAGGTGCAGTGCTGGATCGTAGGCATACCAGCCCCACGCGGCACCGCCGCCACGCTTCCACTCGTCACCCACATACGTGCTGATACCCAAGTCCTTGCCGAACTTGCCGTATTCCGGATGCTTCTTGTTGGTGTCCTTGGTCAGGCACACATCGGCATCGGTGCCGGTGGAATGACACTCCCACACCTTCTTGCCATCCGCGAGGTTGTAGGCCGTCATGCGGCCGCGCGCTGCAAACTCATCGCCGCCGAAGCCGATGATGACTTTGTCATTCGCGATGATCGGCGCCGGCGTGATGGTCTCGCCTTTGTCCGGATGGGCATGCTTGACCACCCAGATTTCCTTGCCGGTCGCGGCATCGAGGGCGATGACGTAGCCGTCCAAGGTGCCGAACACCAGTTTGCCGTCGGCATAGGACATACCGCGGTTCACGGTGTCGCAGCAGGCGCGAGGCACTGCCGATTCATCGCGTCCGCTGGTCTTGGTGTAATTCCACACCTGCATCGGATGGTCGGGATCTGAGAGATCGAGTCCCTGCAGAATGTTGGGCCAGCCGCTTTCAATGAACATCATCGGCTTGCCGCCCACATCTTCGATCACCAAGGGCTGGCCTTCGTGACCGCGCAAGGTGCCGCTCGATTGGGCCCAGATCATGCTCAGGCCCTTGACGTTGCCGGTGTTGATGTCTTTCAGCGAGCTATAGCGCGTTTGATTCAAATTGCCCGCCGGCGCACCCCACTGATTGGGGTCCTGGAAGCGCTGGAACTGTTCGGAATCCGAAGCGCCCATCGCGGCACCACAGGTCGTTACAAGCGCTGCGACGGCGTAAATTATCTTGACCTGACGTTTTGACGTAAGCCATTTCATCGAAATTCTCCTGCTGCGTGGGGTCCGAGCCGATTGCCGCTGCTGTTGCAGGCGGCGTGCACACAGTGCGTAATCCTGAGTGCCGTGCGGTATTTGCGTTGATCGTTGTTAATCGTGACTACCAAAACTCCCTCCTTCTCAATGCTTACCAATTACTTATAGTTGTCCAGCCGCGATCGAGCCGCGGCTAGTCTGATCCCAATGAGATGGCAAGTCAGCGAGAGGCACCACCGCCTTGGGCCGCCATCTTGGAATAGCAATGCCTATGCCATCTTCAGCAAATGACAAAAGAAAATCACGCGTAATAACAAACCTTTCCAAATCAGCTATTTACGAATTCCCCGGGAAGCGCTCACGGCGAGGTCGCGGACGAACTGTGTCATGCGCGTGACAGTGGAGCATGGGGATTGCGCCGTTAGTGAGGCGCAGCGCCGCAATTTATTTTTTTGCCTGCCGCGAGCCTTCTGTTGCCGCGCCGACACATGCGTTCTGATAAATTCGCACGCGCCATGACAGCAAAAAATAAAACGCCGCGCTGCGTGCGCTGTGCGTCCGCTCGCCGCAATCTTGCCTGGGCATTCTCGCTGCTTTTGCCGATCGCAGCCGCGCTGCCGCGAACCGCAAGCGCGCCCGAGGCCCCGCCGCAGGAGCTGTTTCAGGATCTGTTCATCGCCGTGCAATCGGCGCATCTCTACGCGGATGGCAAGGCTTTTCCCGATGCGGTCCCGAAGACGGCACCAGCCGATATATTGCGCCAGTACCATACGCAACGGCCCGAGTCGCCGGCTGCGCTCAAACAGTTCGTCGAGGCGCATTTCGCCGTGCCGTCCGAAGTCAACGCCGTGCCTTCGCCGCCGGATCAGGTCTCGATCGTTGCGCACATCGATGGACTCTGGAATCGGCTGACGCGCACGACCACCACGGCGCCGCCCTATTCATCGCTCGTGGCGATGCCGCAACCCTATGTGGTGCCGGGCGGCCGCTTTCGTGAAATGTACTATTGGGACTCTTACTTCACGATGCTCGGTCTCGCGGACAGCGGCCGGCGCGACTTGGTTGACGACCTGACGCGCGATTTTGCCTACTTGATCGATACCTTTGGCCACGTGCCGAACGGCGCGCGCACCTACTATTTAAGCCGCTCGCAGCCGCCCTTCTTCTTCGCCATGGTGGCTCTTAACTCGCCGCAAGATCCCGCGGCGGCCTTTGCCCAGTTCCTGCCGCAACTGCGCAAGGAATATGCCTTCTGGATGGAGGGGGAAGCGGCTCTCAAGCCGGATACGGCGCATCGGCGCGTGGTGATGTTGCCCGACGGTTCGGTGCTCAATCGCTTTTGGGACGACCGCGACACGCCGCGCGATGAATCGTACAACCAGGATATGGATCTTGCGCACTTGAGCGGTCGTCCCGCGCCGCAATTGTTTCGCGATGTCCGCGCCGGCGCGGAAAGCGGCTGGGACTTCGGCTCGCGCTGGTTCGCCGACGGCCGCAGCCAAGCGACGATCGACACCACGGAAATCTTACCCATTGATTTGAACAGTCTGCTGTACGGCTTGGAGAATGCAATCCACTTAGGCTGCGCACGCAGCGGCGACAAAGCCTGCGACGGCGAGTTCGAACAGCGGGCGAAATCGCGGCACGCGGCGATCGATCGCTACCTCTGGGATGCACCTCGAGGTGCCTATCTCGACTATCGGTGGACGCAAAAAGCCCGCTCACCGACCTTATCCGCAGCGACCCTGTATCCCTTGTTCGTAGCGTTGGCCTCGCAGCCGCAAGCGAGCGCGGTGGCGAAAACGACGGCGCGAGAATTGCTCAAGCCCGGCGGCATCGTCACGACGACCGTCGACACAGGGCAACAATGGGATTCCCCGAACGGCTGGGCGCCGCTGCAGTGGATCGCGGTGTCGGGTCTGCGCGATTACGCCCAAACCTCGCTCGCCGCGACGATCGCGTGCCGCTGGATGGGCAACGTCAATGAGCTCTATCGGCAGAGCGGGAAACTGGTGGAGAAATACAATGTCGTCATCATCGGTCGCGGCGGCGGCGGCGAGTACCCGTTGCAGGACGGCTTCGGCTGGACCAAGGCGTGATGCGCCGGCTCATGGTGCTGTACCCCGGCCAAGCGGATGTATCGACGCCGGCACAATGCCCGGCCGGCGGGTAGGTTATTTTATTGCGCGCAATTCGAGCGCCCGGACAAGGCGCAATCCTGAAGTTGCGCCATCCCGTGCAGGATGCGGGTGAGCGCCAAACCTCCCGCCACCAGTAACACAACGACGATCAGGCCGAGCAGCGCACCGCGGCGCGTCGCGGCCGGCTGCGGTCTCGAGTCGGGCCCATCCGGCTCCATCGGCGACCATTTATCGGGGGGATTGCGCATAGCGCCATTCTGCTGACTTTAGCGGCGGGCATGCAAATCCGCCGATCTTAAGCGTGGCCTGAATGCGACATATAAACGCCGGCGTTCCCAAGGAACTCCGCCGACCCCCGAAATGGCGCCGCAGGTCAACAAATTGACGTCGCAAGCGCGGTACGCAGCGGACCCTTCCCGTAGGCTCGATAGAGAGCTATTGTGGCGGTCAGCCCACATAAGGAGCTGGGTTTGCGCGGCACACCGAATTCCGCGCTCGAGTGACGGCGGGGAAGGACTGATTCTCTGGCTAGGAATCACCCCGTCGATTAAGAAACTTGATCAGGGGGATCTATGACATATCGACGTGTGCCTTTGCGACAGGGTGTGGCTTTCGTATTGGCAATTTCGGCCGGCATGGCCACAGGTGTCAGTTGGGCACAGCAGGCCGCCACGCAGCCGGCACTGACTGAGATCATCGTGACTGCCGAGAAGCGCTCCGAGAACATCCAAGACGTGCCGATTTCCGTGATCGCCCTGTCCGCAAAACAGCTCAAGGATGCCGGCGTGACCGACATCAAGGACATGCAGGTGTTGACTCCCGGCCTGACGGTGACTTCCAC
>CAYRAC010000278.1:0-5777 GCA_964422045.1 uncultured Steroidobacteraceae bacterium | reverse complement strand
TCGTGACCGGGAAAAAGGTGCCCTCGTTATCACCGCAGCGTTTATCCCACGAACGGATCTGGTTCAATTCCTCGGGTGTCATTGCTACAGTACTCCGCACCGGCATCGTGCGTACCGCTTGATTGGAACACATACCCTCGAAAATGACCGTTCGATGCCGAACATAGGTGACTTGCATTGCAACGCGGATACTTGGGAATGGGAACATCCTCAAAAGAAGCGTCTTATGTACGACAGCGCACATACGGGCCCCTTCAAAGGTACTTCAATTGGACTGTCGGGACAGGTGAATAGGCAGTCGATGCTACGGGAGGTTGGATGCTGATACTGACAAGGCGAATAGGCGAATCTCTGATGATCGGTGACGATGTGGTGGTTTCGGTGTTGTCCGTCACCGGTAGTCAGATTCGGATTGGCGTGACAGCGCCAAGGGACGTTGCGGTGCATCGTGAAGAAGTCTATGAGCGCATCAAGGGCGCCAGAATCGAAAACCGCGTAGAGCGAACCGCGTCATAAAAGGCAGTACTGAGCCCACTCAACTCATTGACGCGGCGCTGAGCCGGCCGCGTCTTTTTTTGGGACCGTCCGTGCAATTCCACATAAGATTGTTCATCGTCAGGCTTTGCGGTTGACAAATTCCCACACCTTCGAGATCACTACCGATCCTTCGCCGACCGAGGATGCAACGCGCTTGACCGAGCCTGCGCGCACATCGCCCACCGCGTAGATGCCGGGCAGCGAGGTGGCGAAGGGCGACGATGCTGAGGCTTCGCCGGAACCGGTGATCACAAAGCCTTTATCGTCGAGTTTCACCAGGCCAGAGAGCCATTCGGTGTTGGGCGCGGCGCCCACCATGATGAACAGCGCGCGGGTGTCGAGCAGGCGGGTCGCTCCGGTCTTCACATCACGAATGGTCAGCGCCCGCAGATGCTCAGCACCATGCAGCGCGCTCACCTCGGCGCCATACTCAATGGTGATTCTGGGATCTGCGGCGAGCCGGCTGGAGAGGTAGCTCGACATCGACGCCGCGAGCGACGCGCCGCGGACGAGGACACGCACGCAACTTGCCGAGCGGCTGAGAAACATCGCTGCTTGCCCTGCCGAATTGCCGCCGCCAACGATGACCGCTTCCGTTCCTTTGCAATAGCGGGCCTCCATTTCGGTGGCGGCATAATAAATGCCGGCGCCTTCAAAGTCGGCTAAGCGCTCGAGTGACGGCCGGCGATATTGGACGCCGGTCGCGACCACGACTGCTCTAGCACGGACGCGTTGTCCGTTGTCGAATGTGGCGCAAAAAGTCTGATCCGAGAGTTTGTCGAGGCGCACGACCCGTCGCGGCATCGCGAAGCGCGTGCCGAACTTCATTGCCTGTACCTCGCCGCGCCAGACCAGGTCCGCACCGGAAATGCCGGTCGGGAAGCCCATGTAGTTCTCGATTCGGCTGGATGTGCCGGCCTGGCCGCCGATCGCGATGTCCTCCACGACCAGCGCGCACAGACCCTCAGCTCCCGCATAGACTCCGGCAGCGACACCCGCGGGGCCGCCGCCCACGATTAGCACATCAAATGTCTCGTCGTTTCCGAAGTCGACATGCAGGCCCAGCAGTCGCGCAACCTTGTCCGGTGTCGGCTCGGTGACGACAACGTTCCTCCCGAATATCACCGCTGGCTCCCCCGGGGCAATCGAGCAGGAGTGGGCGGTCGCATCGGCTTCGGGACTGCGCAGCGGCAAGGAACTGTAGGGAATGCGATTGCGGCTGGCAAACTCTGCGATGCGGCGCACGTCGCGGTCTTCATCTTCGCCGATCAACCGTAGGACGCCGTCACGGTCGTCGAGCTGCCGTCGACGGCGTGCAGAAAATACCGTGATGATGATGTCTGACATCTCCGGGACTTCAGACATCAGCTTCAGCATCGCGTCACGCGGCACTTCGATCACTCGCGTTTCCTGGACCGCGCGCATCGGCATCGACCATGCGCCGCCATTCAAGAACGCAATCTCACCCATGAATTGGGTCGGACCTAAGGTGAAGGGCAGGTGGCGTTTTTCGGTATAGGGATTGACCACCTCTATCTCGCCTTCCTCGATATAGACAAAGCGATCCACCGGCTGGCCGGGTCTTGCGAGAAAGGTGCCCGCAGAATAGCTAACTATCTTGCCCGCCTCACGCAACGCCTGAACGTGCGATGCGGACAACGGGGTTCGCTGCATTTGGCGTAAATCGGCGCCAATCGTTTCCATAGCTTCCGTCCCCTATAGGGCTAGATTTCGCTTTAGGCCCAACATACACGACACCACAGGACGGGCCAATCCCGCTATTATCGAGGCCGGGTAACTGAAATGTGGGCTGACCATGGAACAGACCAGCGATGTCGATCTAAAGGCCGGGGTTCCCATAGCGCCACTCGCGGAAGGTAAAATCATCAGCGGGCGCGTCGATGGTGAAGAGGCGATTCTGGTGCGACGCGGAGAGGCTTACTTTGCCGTCGGTGCGTTATGCACGCACTACCACGGCCCGCTAGCGAGCGGGTTGATCGTCGAAAATACCATCCGCTGCCCCTTGCATCACGCGTGTTTCAGCCTGCGTACCGGCGAAGCCTTGAACGCACCGGCCTTCGACCCGATTGCATGTTGGCGTGTCGAGGTGATCCACGACAAGGCTTTTGTTCGGGAAAAGATCGATCCCTCAAAGGGGGGCGTCGAGTTGGACGATGCACCGCCTGCAAAGCCTCCGAGCTCCATCGTCATCGTGGGTGGCGGGGCGGCAGCGCTGGCCGCGGGGGACATGCTGCGTCGCTCCGGGTACTCCGCGCCCCTGACAATGGTGAGCGCGGATGATGCGCCGCCGTATGATCGCCCGAATCTGTCCAAGGATTTTCTCGCCGGAACTGCGCCGGAGGAGTGGATGCCGCTGCGAAGCGCGCAATACTATATCGATAGGCGAATCGATCTTTTGCTCAATCAGCGGGTCATCGCGATCGATACGGCGCGCTGCAGCGTGAGTTTGGATAACGCTCGAGAGCTTGCCTATGGGGCGTTGTTGCTGGCGATGGGTGCAGATCCCATCCACTTGGAAATTCCTCAGAAGTCTCCCGCGCACATCTTTTACTTGCGTACCTTTGCCGACAGTCGCGCCGTCATTGCGGCCGCCGAATCCGCCAAAGCAGCGGTCATCGTCGGCGCCAGTTTCATCGGGCTGGAAGTTGCGGCGTCGCTGCGCGCGCGTGGCATTGAGGTGCATGTGGTGGGCCTCGAGCAAGTGCCGCTGGAGCGCGTGATGGGGCGCGACGTCGGAACATTTCTGCGGGGTCTCCACGAGTCGCACGGCGTAACCTTCCATCTCGGCCGGTCGGTGAGCCTCGTTGACGGCAAGCAGGTCACCCTGAACGACGGTACGACGCTCCACGCAGATTTCGTCGTGCTCGGTGTCGGCGTGAGGCCCGCCATTGCACTCGCCGAGCGGGCGGGTTTGACGATCGATCGCGGCATCTTGGTCAACAAATTCCTCGAAACCAGCGCGCCGGGTGTATTTGCCGCCGGCGATATCGCACGGTGGCCGGATCCCTACTCCGGCGATAGGATTCGCGTTGAGCATTGGGTGGTTGCGCAGCGCCAGGGGCAGGCGGCAGCGCGCAACATTCTAGGGCTTCGCCAGCCATTCACCGGCGTGCCGTTTTTTTGGAGCCAACATTACGATGTCACGATCAATTACGTGGGGCACGCGGAGAAGTACGACACGACAACGATCGAGGGCACATTGGAATCCCATGACTGCGCGGTAACCTATCGCCGTGCTGGACGCACTCTTGCCGTCGCAACAATCTCCCGGGATCTGCAGAGCCTTCGGGCGGAGCGCGCGTTGGAGACAGCAACAGCGCAGAGTCGAGAGTAAAACCGGCAGGCGTCAATGCATCATGAAAATCGGTGTTTCGGCATGCTCCAATAACGACCGAGTTGCGCCGCCAAAGATCGACTCCTGCAGGGGGCGGTGGCTGAAGCCGCCTACCACCAGAAGCTCGGGATTCAAATCCGATGCGGCCTGCAGTAATACCTGGGTTGCGCTCTTGGCGGCGCCGAGCAACTGCTTGGTCTCCGCGAATACGCCGTGCCAGCTCAGCTGCTTTGCAACCCGATCGAGGTCGCTCGATGTGCCCGCTTCGGATTCACCCACATTGATGAGTACGATCCGGTTTGCAAGTTTCAGCAGTGGCAGGGCGGCGGACAGCGCGCGCGCAGCGGCCGGGGTCTCCTGCCACGCAACCACAATCGTGCCCGAGGGCCGTGCGGGCAGTGACTCGGGTGCAATAACGACGGGGCGGCCACTTCCGAGCAGTAGCGATTCGATCAAATCGTACGGCATCAGATCGGCGTAGCGAGGTCTGCCCAATACCAGCAGGTCGCTGTGGCGAGCTCGCGCAAGGAGTCGCGACTCGGCATGATCGATTTCTTCGACGATCTCCGCGGTAACCGACGCGGAGATGCTCGGTGTGTCGCGAAACGCGATTTCATGGCTGGAACAAAACGTCTTGGCATGATCGAGCGCCTTCGCCGATTGTTCCGCTTGTCTGCGGTCGAGATTATCAAGTGCATTGGTGATCGCCGGCCCTACGCAGAATTCGACGTGCGGCGTGTGAACGGCGGCTTCGCAAGTCGACAGTCGAACATGAAAGAATTCGATGTGTGCGCCCAAAGGACGCGCCATCGAGAGCGCGGTGGCAAAAACACGCTGATCCGTATCGCTGCCGCTCGTGGGTACTAAGATGGTCTTAATCATACGCTCACCCGTAAAGGTGTTGGGACCGCACGGGAATCCATGATCGGCGCGATTGCCGGAGCGCGCGATAGGGAGTTGTGCGGAGTTGACTTCGGGTTTACCGAGCGACGCCGCTGCTTGACAGATGAGGACCAAACTTAGGTCTTACTCCTCAGCACCGATGAGCTCAGATATGGCAGCGAGGAGCGCATGGGTATCCACCGGCTTACTCAAGAAACGACAACGCGGAATGGATGTTTTCACCACGCGCATCATCGACTGCAAGTCTCCGCTCAGGAGAATGGCAGGAATTTCCCGCTGATGTTGCGCGCGGACCTGCTGCAGAACGTCGAGACCGGTCAACGCACCATTCAGGTGATAATCCGAGATCAGCAGGTCGCCCGGCTTGAGATTGGCCAGCAATTCCTCGGCATCTGCGACGCTCGCAGCACTCAGGGTCTCGTAGCCCTCCAAGCTCAAGAAGAGCTCCGTGGCGGCACGCACGGAATCGTTGTCCTCGAGCAGTACCAGGCGCGAGGACGTGACGGCATGCTGTGCTGCGGCGAGCGGCGAGGCGGCTTGAACCGGAAGCGCATCGGAGCCGACTTGGGTTAGGGGTATACGTATACGAACCAGCGTGCCGTGGCCGACCTCCGAGGAGACCGACACCGAATAGCTCAGTAGGCGAGACACCTCACGCACGATGGCAAGGCCTAAGCCGACACCGGACCGTTGTGCACCGGACTGATCGACTTGATAGTACTCATCGAAAATGCGGTCCAGCTTATCGCTCGGAATGCCGCTGCCGGAATCCTCAATGCACAGCAGGAATGCATCCGCATCCGATGTCTCGGCGACCTTCACGAAGCCTTTCTCGGTGTACTTGAGCGCGTTGCCGATGAGATTCTGCAGCAGTTGATTCAGCAGGATACGATCGCTGATCACGACCTTTGATGTTTCTGGAAACTCCAGGCGTAGGCCCTTCGCCAGCGCCATCGGTTCATACTCGCGCTTCAGATCGCCA
>CAYRAC010000277.1:0-5790 GCA_964422045.1 uncultured Steroidobacteraceae bacterium | reverse complement strand
AATCGATTGGTTGGCGCGCTGGATCGAGGCGCTCATCCCCGAGTCGCAGCCGTTCGAAAGCCGCACACCCGGATTGCTGCGCGATCTCGCCGAAGGCCTGCTGCTGACCGTCGCGTATCAACTCTGAGGCCGGCGACCGGATAATTGATCCGCCGCGAGCGACGCATAGTATCCTTGTGGACTTTCTGCAATCGCTGCGCCGTGGCAGGTACGATGGAGTTCAAGGACTACTACAAGGTGATGGGAGTGGCGCGTGACGCCACTGAGGCGCAGATCAAGCAGGCCTACCGCAAGCTTGCGCGCAAGTACCACCCCGACGTCAGCAAGGAGAAGGACGCCGAAGCTCGTTTCAAGGAGGTCGGCGAGGCGTACGAGGTGCTCAAGAGCCCGGACAAGCGCGCCGCCTACGATCAGTTGGGCCAGGGCCCTGGCAGCGGCGGCGATTTTCAGCCGCCGCCGGATTGGGGCACGGGATTCGAATTCAGCGGCAGCGGCGCGCGCGATGCCGCGTACAGCGATTTCTTCGAGTCTTTGTTTGGCGCGCAGGCCCGCGCCGAATCGGGCGGCCGGCGCGGCGCCGCGCATCGCGGGCGCGGCGAAGATCACCACGCCAAGGTTCTGCTCGACCTGGATGCGACGCTCAACGGCGGCACGCGCCAGCTCAGCTTGCGCGTTCCGGAGATCGACGCCGAGGGCAGGCTGTCCTCCAAGGAGCGCGTGCTCAACGTTCAAGTGCCGAAGGGCATTCTCGCCGGGCAGCACATTCGCCTGGCGGGCCAGGGCGCGCGCATGCCCGGCGAAGCTTCTCCCGGAGATTTATACATCGAAGTCGAATTTCAGCCACATTCCTTGTATAGAGTCGATGGACGCGATTTGTATCTCGATCTACCGGTTGCTCCGTGGGAGGCCGCCTTGGGCGCCATTGTAAAAACTCCAACGCCCGGCGGAACGGTGGAATTGAAGATTCCACCGGCGTCGCGCGCCGGGGGAAAATTGCGGCTCAAGGGCCGTGGCATACCCGCCTCGCCGCCCGGCGATTTCTTCGTCGTTCTGCAGATCGCGTTGCCTGCCGCCAACGACGCCAAGGGCAGGGCCGCCTATGAAGCCCTGGCATCCGCCCTGCCTTTCAATCCCCGTGCCAATCTGGGAGTGTAAGCCGCCATGACCGCATCAGACACCGAGGCACTGTCAGGAGCCATTTTCGAAGAATCCGCCGTGCTCACGGTCAAGGACCTGAGCCGCATCTGCGCCGTCGATGAACGACACATCGTGGAATTTGTCGAAGAAGGAGTGCTCCAAGTGATCGAGATCAACACCACCGAGTGGCGCTTTTCCGGCGACGCCTTGCGCCGCGCGCGATTGGCGCTGCGCCTGGAGCGCGATCTCGAGATCAACCTGGCCGGCGTTGCGCTGGCGCTCGATCTCATGGAGGAGCTCAAGCAGCTGCGGCGTGAACTCCAGGAGAGGCGCTGAATGGGCACGCGGGACTCCGATGCCTTCGTTTTCTTCGGCGCCACGGGCGACCTCGCTTACAAGAAAATATTTCCCGCCCTGTATGCCATGGTGCATCGAGGCGCCCTCGGCATTCCGATCATCGGCATGGCGCGCGGCGGCTGGACCCTCGACAAGCTCAAGCAGCGCGCCCGCGACAGCATCCAGCACGACGGCAACTTCGAAGCCGCATGTTTCGAGAAACTCGCCGCACAATTGCGCTACGTGGACGGCGATTACTCGGATCCTCAAACCTTCAAGAAATTGAAGCAGACGCTGGCAGAGGCGAGTCGGCCGATCCACTATTTGGCGATTCCGCCGAGCATGTTTGCCGACGTCGTGCAAGGTCTTGCCAAATCCGGCTGCGCCGATAATGCGCGGGTCATTGTCGAGAAGCCCTTCGGCCGCGATCTCGCGAGTGCGCAATCGCTCGACCGCACGCTCCACGAAGTGTTCACGGAGTCGGCCATCTTTCGCATCGACCACTATTTGGGCAAGGAAGCGGTGCAGAATCTGCTGTATTTCCGCTTTGCGAATACCTTTCTCGAGCCGATTTGGAACCGCCACTACATCAAGGACGTGCAGATCACGATGGCGGAGGAATTCGGTGTCCAGGGCCGCGGCGCCTTCTACGAGGAAGTGGGCGCGATTCGCGACGTGGTGCAAAATCATTTGTTGCAGGTGACGGCGCTGCTCGCCATGGACCCGCCGACCGGCCACGAACCCGAAGCGATGCAGGCGGAGAAGTTACGCTTGTTCCGCGCCATGCGTCCGCTCGATCCGAAGGAAACGGTGCGCGGACAGTTCAAGGGTTATCGTGACGAGCCGGGGGTCGCCAAGGACTCGCAGATCGAGACGTTCGCGGCGTTGCGCTTGCACATCGACACCTGGCGCTGGGCGGACGTACCCTTCTACATTCGCACCGGAAAATGTCTGCCGCTCAGTGCGACCGAAGTGACGGTGACCCTGAAGCGGCCGCCGCTGCCGATCTTCGATCCGAACGAGGCCATGCCGCGAAACTATTTCCGCTTGCGCCTGAGCCCCGAAGTCGTGATCAGCGAGGGCGCGCTGGTGAAGCGCAATGGCGAGCAGATGCACGGCGAGCCCGTCGAACTGGTGGCGCGTCATCACACCGAGAACGAGAAGTCGCCCTACGAACGCCTGCTCGGCGATGCCATTCGCGGCGACGTGTCGCTGTTCAGCACCGATGCTTGCGTGGAAGCGGCCTGGCGCGTGGTCGATCCCGCATTGACGGCCGGCCTGCCGGCTCTCGACTACGCGCCCGGCACATGGGGCCCGTCAACGGCGAGCCAAATCGTCGACGACGGTGACACCTGGCATGACCCGACCCCCGAAAAGTCGGCGCCATGCTGAATAGGAAATACCTCACTTTTCTGCTCGACGTGGACAATACACTGCTCGACAACGATCGTTTCGCCGCCGATCTCGGCGACCACATAGAGCAGGCGTTTGGCGCCTCGGAGCGCGAACGCTACTGGGCGATCTTCAACCAGCTGCGCGAGCAGAGCGGCCTTGCCGATTACCTCGGCAGCCTGCAGGAGTTTCGCGCCGGACTCGACGACCATCCGGATTTGCTTGAAATGTCCGAATTTCTGCTGGAATATCCATTCGCGGCGCGCCTCTTCCCGCGCGCGCTCGAGGCGGTGGCTCATTTGGCAACTCTCGGTCGCCCCGTGGTATTGTCGGACGGCGACATCGTATTTCAGCCGCGCAAAATCCAGCGTTCTGGAATATCGGATGCCGTCGATGGGCGCGTCATGATTTACTTGCACAAGGAACGCGTGCTCGATCACATGCAGCGGCGTTACCCGGCGAACCATTACGTCATGGTCGATGACAAGGCGAACTTGTTGGCTGCCATGAAATCGACGTTGGGGAGCAAGCTGACGACTGTATTTGTGCGCCAAGGGCACTACGCGCTGGCCGCGGGGTCGAACAGCGTGCAGCCCGCGCCGGACATGACGATCGAGCGCATCGGGGATTTGATCAACCACCCACTATCCGACTTCCAGGAACGGCCATGACCAGCACGCAACGCCTGCACGATTTGGGACAGAGTATTTGGCTCGACAACATCACCCGCGAAATTCTCGACAACGGCACACTGCGCCGCTACATCGATGAACTGTCCGTCACCGGCCTCACATCCAACCCGACCATTTTCGATGAGGCGATCGGCCATACCGCGGCGTACGATGCGGGAATCCGCCACAAGGCGCAGGCCGGCCTCGCGGGTGAAGAACTGTTCGTCGAGTTGGCGCTGGAAGATCTGCGCCGCGCCGCGGACTTGTTCCGGCCGGTATTCGACGCCACACGCGGAATCGACGGCTGGGTCTCCATGGAAGTGTCGCCGTTGCTGGCCAATGACACGCAGACCACGCTCGCCGCAGCCTTGCGCATCCACAAACAGGCGAACCGTCCCAATCTCTACATCAAGATCCCCGGCACGCCCGCCGGCGTGCCGGCCATCGAAGCGGCAATATTTGCCGGCGTGCCCGTCAATGTCACGTTGCTGTTTTCGCGCGAACAATATTTGAGCATCGCGGAGGCGTACCTGCGCGGCATCGAGCGCCGGATCGCCGCGGGCCTCGACCCGCGCGTCAGTTCGGTGGCATCGTTGTTCATCAGCCGCTGGGATCGATCCGTCAGCGACCAGGTACCCCCTGAGTTGCGCAATCGCTTAGGGATCGCCATCGCGCAGCGCACCTATCGCGCGCACAACGATTTGCTAGCGAGCAAGCGCTGGCGCGACCTGGAAGCCGCCGGCGCGCGCAAGCAGCGCATGCTGTGGGCGAGCACTGGAACCAAGGATCCAAAGGCCCCCGTCGGTCTGTACGTCGAAGCCCTGGCCGCGCCGGAGACCATCGACACCATGCCCGAGAAAACCTTGCTGGCCTTCGCTGCCGGCGGATCGGTCGGCAGCGTCATGGCGAAGGATGGCGGCGATGCGGAACGAACCTTGCAGCAATTTGCAGGCGCCGGCGTCGATGTCGATGCGCTTGCCGCCCGCTTGCAGCTCGAAGGCGCGGAATCATTCGTCAAATCGTGGAGCGAACTTCTGAAGCGCATCGCGGACAAAAGCAAGGCGTTGGTGACTTCTTGAGTCCGAAGATCAATCCGCTGGCGGGCCACGCAGCACCGGCCGCTTCGCTGGTCGACGTACCGCGGCTGATAACCGCCTACTACAGCGAACGGCCGGACCCCGCCGTTGCCGCGCAGCGTGTCGCCTTCGGCACCTCAGGCCACCGCGGCAGCTCATTCGATTTGAGTTTCAACGAATTTCACGTGCTCGCGATCAGTCAGGCAATCTGCGAATACCGCCGCAAACACAACATCGATGGCCCATTGTTCATCGGCTGCGACACGCACGCGCTGTCGGCGCCGGCGTTCGCCTCCGCCCTCGAGGTGCTGGCCGCCAACGGCGTCGAGATCATGAGCTCGGCGGGCGATGAATACACGCCCACCCCGGCCGTATCGCACGCCATCCTCACCTATAACCGCGGCCGCAGCAGCGCTCTGGCCGACGGGATCGTGATCACGCCCTCGCACAATCCGCCGGACAATGGCGGCTTCAAATACAATCCGCCGAACGGCGGACCCGCGGATTCCGACGTCACGAAGTGGATCGAGAACCGCGCCAACGACTTGCTCGCGACGGGCGCCGCCGGGATCAAGAGGATTGGGTTCGCGGCGGCGCGGCGTGCCGCCAGCACGCACTCGCACGATTACCTGCAGACTTACGTGAGCGACCTCGGCGCGATTTTGGACATGGACACGATCCGCGGCTCGCGCATTCGCATGGGCGTCGATCCCTTGGGCGGCGCCGGCGTGCATTATTGGGCGCGCATCGCCGAATTGTACCGTCTCGATCTTACCGTCGTGAATACGCAAGTCGATCCCACGTTTCGCTTCATGACTCTCGATTGGGACGGCAAGATCCGCATGGATCCCTCCTCCTCCTACGCCATGCAGCGGCTCATCGGGCTCAAGGACCGCTTCGACATTGCCTTCGCCTGCGACACCGACCACGATCGTCACGGCATCGTCACCGCCAGCAGCGGCTTGATGCTGCCGAATCAGTATTTGGCCGTCGCCATCGACTATTTGTTTCGCCATCGTACGGGTTGGCGTGCGGACGCGGCTGTCGGAAAAACGGTGGTGAGCAGCGCCATGATCGATCGGGTCACCCTTAGGCTCGGCCGGCGCCTGTACGAAGTCCCCGTTGGATTCAAGTGGTTCGTCGACGGCCTGGTCGACGGCTCGTGTTGTTTCGGCGGA
>CAYRAC010000276.1:0-5792 GCA_964422045.1 uncultured Steroidobacteraceae bacterium | reverse complement strand
TGGTTGATCCCCTTGACGCCGGTCAGGAAGGCCGCCACCAAATCGTTGCGCGGTGTGCCCGGCACGGTCGCCGCGCTGCCAAACAAAGCATTGAGCAACACCGGCAGAGACGGGTTGGTGACATATTTCAAGAACTGGGCGTCATCGAGCGGCGGGCTCGAGTTGAATTTGTCCTTGTCGGGCAATCCGATCACGAGTTCGTTGACCAGCGGCATGCCGAGTCGGGAGACTTGCTGCCACCCATCCCCGCCCCGGCGCGGCAGGCTCGCCGTGGTCCACGCCCCGATGACCGGATCCTTGCCCTGCGTCACGCAGGAGATCGGCACCTCGATCGCGATCGAGGTGACATTCTTGTCGGTCAGCGTGTTCGGCTCACCGTCCCGCGGTCCGGCTGGGTTCAAATTCACCAAGTCGAATACTTCGCCCAAATTGACGACGAAGCCGTCCTTGCGCTGGCCGACGAATACCCGGCCCGGCTTGGCGCAACCGGGAATGTTCACTTCATAGATGAAGTGCGCCGCGTACTCGGCGTAGTCGGGGATCGATTTCTTGCCGATATTATCGGTGGGTTTGTAGAACTTGCTGCCGCCGAGGGTGGCATTGCCGAGCGGCTCGGGCGGCCCAAAATTGCGCGACACTCCGACCGTGTAGCTCTGGATCAGGTTCAAATTCGCGCCCGCCGCGTCGATCGGCCCAATATTGATCAACGGCACGGGGATCTTGTCGCCGCCCGCTTCCACCGCCAAGTCCTTATAAGTATTGGTAAATTTGAACACGAAGCGCAGATCGCCGATGCCGCCGCCGTTGTTGTCGATGCGGATCTCATAATCGGCGGCGGGGTCGAGATTGAAATAATTCGGCCCGCCATAGGCGTCTTGCAGCGGAATGTAGTTGGCGATGAAGGTTACGTACGCGCTACGCCCCGGTTCGTAGCTACGAAACATGTAAAAGTCCGTGCCATCGACCCGCGGCTCTCCGGCAATGGCCGGCGCCTCTCGGTGGCTCGACGCGGCGGCATATAATGGAAGCATCGCCGCGGCCAGCAAGCCTAAGCGACTCGGCAATTTAGCGTTCATTGGAAACCCCTTGGTTGTTGAGTGCAGCAAACCAGCGCATTTGACAGGCCAAGGGGATACGAGAGCCGTCGCGAATTGGATGCATGGGGGCAAACGATGCTGCAGCCTGGACTCATGATGGATCAGCCGTTGCTGATCTCCGGCATATTGCAGCATGCCGTGGCGCAGTTCGGACAGACGCCCATCGTGTCGCGCGAGACGCATGGTCCCGTGTTCCGCTATGACTATGCCACCCTTGGGCGCCGCGTCTCGAAACTCGCCCATGCGCTGGCGCACTTGGGCGTGAAACCCGGGAACGCAGTCGGCTCCCTCGCGTGGAACAACCATCGACACCTCGAAGCCTATTACGCGGTCTCGGGCAGCGGCATGGTGATCCACACCATCAATCCTCGCCTGCATCCGGAACAGTTGATCTACATCATCAACCACGCCGAGGATCGAGCGCTGCTGTTCGACGCCACTTTCGCGCCGTTGATCAAAGGCATCGCGGCCGAGTGCCCGCGAGTCGAGACATGGATTTGCCTAAGCGAGGCGGCGCAGCTGCCCGACGGCGATGGCATTCCCCACTTGCGGTGCTACGAAGAGCTGATCGACGCCTCGAGCGAGCATTTCGCATGGCCCGAATTCGACGAACGCACCGCCGCCGCGCTGTGCTACACCTCCGGTACCACCGGAAATCCCAAGGGCGCGCTGTACTCCCACCGATCGATCGTGCTGAACGCGCTCACGATTTGCTGCCCCGGGCTGTTGTCGGTTTGTTCCGCCGAGACGATTTTGCCGATCGTCCCCATGTTTCATATCAATGGCTGGTGTATCCCGTATGCGGCGCTGATCGGCGGCGCCAAGTTGGTTCTGCCCGGCCCCCGCTTGGACGGCGCAGGCCTCTACGAATTGATGGAAAGGGAAGGCGTCACGGTCAGTGCCGGCGTGCCGACCGTGTGGCTCGGGCTGACACAGCATCTCGAGATGCACGGTTTGCGGCTGTCGACGCTGCGCCGCATCATCTCCGGCGGTTCCGCGCTGCCACGGCCGCTGATCGCCACCTTGTGCGAACGCCATGGTCTCGATGTACGCCATGGTTGGGGAATGACCGAAACCACCGCGGTGGCGACCATCAGCGCCTTGGATTGCGAGCAAATGACGTGGGCGCCCGCGTATCGGCATTCGATCATCGCGAAGCAGGGGAAATCGGTGTTCGGCGTGGAGCTCAAGGTCGTCGATGAACAGGGCCGCAGCTTGCCCCGCGATGGGCATTCGCAAGGCGAATTGATGGTGCGCGGACAATGGATCATCAACGGCTACTACAAGGCACAGTCCTCGCCGCTCGTCGACGGATGGTTTCCGACCGGCGATATCGCCACCATCGATGCGCATGGCGTGATGCAAATCAGAGACCGCGTCAAAGACCTGATCAAGTCCGGCGGCGAATGGATCAGCTCGATCGATCTCGAGAACGTCGCCATCGGACATCCGGCGGTGGCAGCAGCAGCCGTGATCGGCGTGCTGCACCCGAAGTGGCAGGAGCGACCGTTACTGTTCGTGGTGCGCAAGCCGGGGCGCACGCTCGAGCGCGACGAGATTCTTGAATTCCTGTCGCGGCAAGTGGCCCGCCTATGTGTCCCGGACGAGGTCGTTTTTCTCGACTCGCTGCCGGTGGGCGGAACTGGCAAAGTGCAAAAGGCGTTGCTGCGCGAGAATTACGGCGGCGTGTTCACCCAGAGGGAGTGAAATCATGACTAAGACGATTCACCGATTCGCAGTGCTGGGCGCGGCGTTGGTGTTGATGGCCGCGCAGGCAGCGGCGGACGAGCCGCCGGCGGATGCGCCGGGCGCGACCTCTGATGCCAAGACCATCGGCAGCATCTTCAAACGCAACGCGCAGGCGGTGGCGCGGGCCGCCAAGGAGGGCGCTCAACAGGCCGCGGCAGCCGCCAAAAATATCGCCCACAATGTCGTCGCCGCCAGCAAGGGCAGCGCGGACCAGGTTAGCGCCGCTGCCAAAGGCAGCGCGGACCAGGTTAGCGCCGCTGCCAAGGGCAGTGCGAACCAGGTCACCACCGCCGCCAAGGGCAGCGCGGTTCAGGTTGCCGCCGCCGCCAAGGGGGGCGCGGACCAGGTTGCCGCCGCCGCCAAGGGGAGCGCGGACCAGGTTGTTGCCGCCACTAAGCACGGCCCGGAGAAAACAAAAGCCGCTGCAAAAGTTGATAAGCCGGATAAATCGAACGATAAGCCGCTCGGCGAAATGGACGGTATGACGCTCCAATGAGGGGATGCGGCCCGCCTTGTCGCGCGCCGCTGTCCGTCCGCCTCAACACATGAGGAAATTCGAGGATTTAGCGAGTTTTCATCGTTTGTCGCCTACCCGGCGCGCCGCTATCGTGTGTGCGTGCCCAGACAAACGGAGTTACCGATGAAGCCATTCTCACTGTCCCTCGTCGCCGCTTTGACATTGAGCGCCGCTGCGGCAGTTGCCGCGCCTGCGCCCCATGCGGTCTCGCTGACGCAAGATCCCGTCGTCATGCGCCTGAACAAGGACGAGTTCCGTATTGCCTTCGGTATCAATGGCGAACGCTGCGGCAACGCCGGCTGCAGCGGCATGATTCGTTATCGGGTCAACTGGAAGACCGCTGAAGGTATCGCCCACGCGGAAACGAAGCAGGTCAGCTACCAGGTGTCGCCGCTCGCGAGCCGCACCATAGCGGTCGACCGCCAGTACTTCGACACCGCAGAAGGTCAGCACACGACCGAAGTCGTCAAGGTCACCATCGAAGCGATCACGTGCCGCGACGCCATTGACCTGCGCACGGCGAAGAACCTGTAGCCGCTCTGGCCGGTGTGCACTCGCATACCGGCGCAGTTCACTCCTCGATGCGCCGCAATTGCTTGCGGTAATAAGCCCCGCGCGCGGCATAGTTCGCCGCGATCTTCACTAGATCTTCGCGCTCCGCGGCGCTGAGCTCGCGTACCACCTTGGCGGGCGCCCCCAAAATCAGCGTGCCGTCCGGGAACACTTTGCGTTCCGTGATGATGGCGCCGGCCGCCACCAGACAACCTTGCCCGATGACCGCGGCATTCAACACCACCGCCTGGATCCCGATGAGCGAACCCTCGCCCACCGTACAGCCGTGCAGCATGGCTTGATGGCCGATCGAGACATGGGCGGCGACGTGCAGCGGAAAACCGGGGTCGGTGTGCATGACCGCGCCGTCCTGCACGTTGCTGCCCGGTCCGATGTGGATCATCTCGTTGTCGCCGCGCAAAGTCGCGCCGAACCACACACTGCTATCGTCGGCGAGATGCACCTTGCCGATGACCACAGCGCCCGGCGCGACGTACGCGCTCGCGGCGATCACCGGAACAACATCGCCCAATTGAAACAAAGCCATGAGACCTCCGCCGCGAATTCATTGCCGATCGACGCGCACCACATCGTGAAGATCTTGCACCCACGGCAACTGCGAGCGCGACCATATCTGGCGTTTGGGTTTGAGTTCGTGGCGCTGCTTGAGTGTGCCGACGCGCAGCGCATAGTTGGGCGGATTGGGGCCGGCTGCCGCCGCATAGATCGGCGTCCCGCAGTCCGGGCAAAACGCATGCGCGCGCTGATTGCCGCTTTCGGCGATCTTGATGTAGATTTTCGGTTGTCCGGAGCGCAGCACGAAACTCGCCGCCGGCGTCTGCACGTTTACCCGATACGCAGAGCCGGTCAAGGTTTGACAATCCGTGCAGTGGCAGATGCGCACGCCGTCGGGATCGATCTCGGCCTGGTAGCTGATCGCGCCGCAGTGACACCGGCCTTCGACTTTCATTTCAACCCTCCTTGGATGCCCCCCATCGAAGATACCGCAGAACCGGGGGGCCCTGACAGGGCTGTTATGATCGGCGCCCAGCATGAATGAGACGCCGACGAATCCTGAAATGCCGACCGGCCTCGACATGCCGGGAAACCCAAGCGCGCCGTCGGGCCACGCGTCGCCGCCGCGCGGTTGGTTTTGCGCGTTGACACGCCTCTGGCTGTTGCGCACCCTCGATGCGCCACCGCACGGCAGTGCGCTGCGCGCCGCACTGCTGATGGCGATGCTTTGGCTGGCCGCCTGGGTTGCGATCGACCGCTGGCAGTCGCAGCCGGACCCAAGGTTCTTCGCCGGCAATATTCCACTGTTCGCCTGGTATGTGCTCGCGGTTCTCGGCCTGGCCGCCGTGCTGCGCTGGCGCGTGCGGCCGGCGCCGGGATTTGCGCCCATGCTGGCACTCGCCGTGGCGGCGGTGCCGCTGCCGCTGCTTCTGAGCAGCGTGCTCGGGATATTCCTCGAGCCCGCCTGGCTCATGGGCGCGGCGCTCCTCATGGCTCTGTACACACTGCTGTTCCTGCGGCGCGGACTGCAGGCCGTCACGGGGACGGAGCAGCGCGCGGCCGCCTTCGCCGGCCTGATCTTTTTCGCGCTCTTCGTCTGGCTCAGCGACGCACTGGATGTCATTCCCGACGTCTGGGCACCGGCGCAGTCAGAGGCAGCGCAGTCCGCCGCTGACGTCGACGGCGAGGCCATTCTGTTTTCGCAGGCAAAGCTCATCGACGAATCCTTGGCGGCCGTCGGACGCGACGTCGCGCCGCACCCGAAGGCCTACTTTCTGGGCTTTGCCGGAGTCGGCGATGAGAAGGTGTTCGCGCAGGAGATCGGCCTGGCCTCGCGGGTGCTTGGCGAGCGATACAGCCTC
>CAYRAC010000275.1:0-5814 GCA_964422045.1 uncultured Steroidobacteraceae bacterium | reverse complement strand
CTCGGTGGCCCGGGCCAGCGTCTGGGCATTCATGCCCTCGCCCGTATCGGTCACCGACAGGCACACGTAGCGCGCAGAGGACTTTGGATCCTCGCTGCCAGCCTCTTTGGCGGAAATGACGATGGTGCCCCCTTCTGGCATCGCGTCGCGGGCGTTAACCACTAGATTCAGAAGGGCGAGCTCGAGCTGGTTGGGATCGACCAGGACTGCCGCCAGTTTTAAAGGAAAGTGCAGCTCCAGGGCTATCTCGCTGTCGATCGAACGGGTGAGAAGGTCCGCCATACCGGAAACCAGCGACGGAATGTCGACCGGGACCGCTTTGAGTTCCTGCCGGCGCGCGAAGGCGAGCATGCGCTGCGTTAAAGCGATGCCGCGCATTGCGCCCAGTTGCGCGTTCTCCAGTAGGTGCAGCGATCGGCTGTCGTGCGCGACGCGTTTGCGCAACAGCTCCAGACTCCCTCTGATGACCATGAGCAGATTGTTGAAGTCGTGTGCGACACCCCCTGTCAATTGCCCAATGGCATCCATTTTTTGAGTTTGAAATAAGGCCTCCCGAGCAGTCTCGAGGGCGTTGCGCGATTCTCGTTGCGCAGTAACGTCGCGCGTGATCTTTGCAAATCCCACCAGATGGCCGTCGGAAGCTCGCAGCGCATCGATCACGACGTTGGCCCAGAATATGGTGCCATCCTTACGAACCCGACGCCCCTCCTTCTCGAAGCGGCCTTCCTGGGCTGCGATGGCAAGCGCCCTTGCGGGCTCGCGCGCCGCCTGATCCTCCGCCGTATAGAAGCGCGCGAAATGAGTTCCGAGGACCTCCTCTGCGGTATATCCCTTGATGCGCGCGGCACCGGAATTCCAACTGGCAATTTTGCCCTCCGGGCTTATCATATATATCGCGTAGTCGGTGACACCTTGAACCAACAACTGGAATTGCTGCTCGCTCGCGCGTAGCGCGTCCTCGGCAGCGCGGCGCTCAGTCAGATCACGGGTGATCTTGGCATAACCGATCAGATCGCCGCTCACCGAGCGAATGGGGTCGATAACCACATGCGCCCAGAAGCGTTTTCCGTCCTTGCGGACTCGCCAGCCTTCACTTTCAAATTTGCCTTCGCGTGCTGCTGTCTGCAACGCGCGTGCGGGCAGGCCCGTTTGCCGATCTTCCGGCGTATAGAACTCCGAAAAATGGTGGCCGATGATTTCTTCTGCCGAGTAGCCTTTGAAGCGCTGCGCACCGCGGTTCCAACTCGACACGATGCCTTCAGGGGTCAGCAGATAGATTGCATAGTCACTGATTCCCTCCAGCAGCAGTCGATAATGGCCCTCCTTGGTGAGCGCTTCGTGAGGACACTCGATGCGCGCAGTTTCGAAGAAAGCACCGGCGACGTTGGGATTCATGGATCAAGTGTGCGCTTCTCGCTTGGTGCACCTCAACGGTATTTCGCGGGCTCGTAGCCGTAACAGGACGACTTGTAAGAAATACACGCTGCAACCAGACGCGGCGCGCGGCTTTGAAACCTGCATTTTCCGTGCGTTTCTGTGGCACACCCCAAGTCAAAATCGTCCGCGTCGGATTACGCCGACTCCCGAAAACGCCTTTGGCGCGCTCAGCGGGGGGGTCGAAGACGCCCTAGACACGACACCCTCGACACCGCCTGGTGCAGTCGATCAACGTCGCATTACGCATAACGAAGGGTCGCGAGTCGCATCGTCGGCTACGGCGTTGGCGGGCTGACAGACGCCGGCGTCACATAGATCGCGCGGCCGCGACCCGTCTTCTTGAATATCCCGAACGATCCGCCCACCCCGACTCCCACGGCGGAATTTCGCGAGTAAGAAGTCGATCCGACGCCCGTTCCCAAAGACGCCGTTTGCGCATCCGAGAACCCCTCCAAGATCAAGCCGTTCGCCCCCATTTGCGCGGCTTGTTCCTTGAGTCGCTGCACCACCTTGTCGATTTGCTGCGGGCCTCCCGGTCCGAACGCGCTCTTGCTGGAGGCAGTCAGTGTGGCAACTTCTTCAAATGCGGCCGGTTGATGCGAATAGACGATGACCTGATCGACCGGTATCGCCGGTCGAACGGTCCCGATCACCACGGGTTTGGTTGCCGCACAGGCGGCCGCCATTAGGCACATTGCTAGCAAACCGAGACGGGCGGCGGCGCTGAGTTTCTCGGGCTTAGTGGACATGGCGCATTATCACTCTGCAAGGCTCCGCTCGCTAGCCAGGGGTCAAAAACAAGAGATCCGCGGCCGTTGTAATGCACGCCGAGGTCAATTGACAAAAGTGTGGCGCGGGCCTCGAAAAAGACCCGCGCCACCGGGAGATCGCGCCGACGAGGGAGTTGGCTGGAGTGTCGGCACGAGCGCTCTGCAATCAAAAAATCGCCTTGTAGGTAGGCCTACCACCCGGGGCCGCCTTGCAGCATATTATTCACGAAGTCACGCTCCATTTGAAATCACCAATAGTCAGCAGCTTATTCATCCGCTGCGTGATGCGGCTCGAGTGTGATCCTACGCCTCGCCAACTACAGAACGATGATGCCGTGGCGCAAGGCGAATCGGGTGAGATCGGCGGCGCTATGCAGCTGTAATTTGCGTAAGATATTTCTGCGATGTGCTTCGACCGTGGCGACGGCGATCCCCATTTTTGTCGCGATGGTCGCACTTCGATGTCCCTCCGCGATGAGCTTCAATACCTCTTTCTCCCGTTTTCCCAGTCCATCCGGCCGCGAAAGCCCGGCGCTGGGCTGCGGGTCTTCCCAGAGATTCATGACCGCCCCGGTGACTTCGGTCGATAGATAGCCTTTGCCGTCCGCCACTGCGCGCAGCGCATGGATCAATTCGCGGCCAGAGGCGGACTTCACCACGTAGGCCTTCGCCCCCGCCTTGGTCATCGCGCGCACGAACTGACGATCGGTGTAGCCGCTCAAAGCAATGATCTTCACCTGAGGGAAGCGACGACGCACTTCACGTGCGACATATTCGCCATTCATCTCGGGCATTGCGATGTCCAGGACCAAGATATCGGGCCGCAGCTCCGCTATTCGCGCCAGGCATTCTTTGCCGTCGGCCGCCTCACCGACCAGTTTAAACTCAGGCGCACTCGCCACCAGATGGCCAATCGCCTCGCGAATCAGCGGATGATCATCGACCAGCATGATGCGCACTGGTTTCATGCGTGCTGTAGCGGTATATGTATGGTGGCGGTGGTGCCGCGATCGGGTTCGCTCTTGATCTGAAACGTGCCCCCGATATACGCAATCCGTTCTCGCATAGTGGCCAGACCGAGGCCGCCGCGAGATCTGCCGCTCGATCCCGAAGAGAGACCGGGTCCCTCATCTGTCACTTCGACGATCATCTGACCGTCGACGCGTCGTGTGGTGATATGCGCAATCCCCACCTTGGCGTGGCGAGTTACGTTGATGAGAAGTTCGCGCACGGCGCGAAACACGATGGATCCGGCGATCGACTCGAGGGGCTTCGGCATCGCATCGTCATTCAGCACCACGTGCAAATGATAGGTCTTTCGCATCTCCTCGCCCAGCCATTCGATCGCCGGCACAAACCCCAGCTGTTCCAGAACGGGTGGGTTCAGCTGCGCCGTCAGGCTGCGCATCTCGCGCACCACACTATCCAGCAATTGTGCGATCTCGTCCAAGGCGGGCCGCAGGTGAGGCGCCTTTTCGGCGCTTCGTACCGCATCCAATTTGATGGAGGCGGCATTCAACTCCTGGCCGAGGCCGTCGTGCAGATCGCGCGCAATCGTCTGTCGCTCACGAACTTCGGCGAGCGCGAGTTCGCGCGACAGTCTCCCGAGTTCCTCGGTACGGTCGCGGACTCGCTGTTCCAGTTGTTCGTTGGCCGCCGCCTTGGACTTGATCTCTTCTTGTGCCGCTCGCTTCGCCTCCGTGATGTCGGTGAACGTGATGACGACCCCTGCAATCTGCGGACTGTCGCCCCGATAGGGCACGATTCGTCGCAGATGAAAGCCGTTGTGCTCGAGCTCGTGAGACTGCGGTGTTTGCGTCTTGAGGACGGATTGTGCGTCCTCGATTAGAGTCGAGTCGATGAGCGTCAGGCTGAGATCGCCGATGGGTCGACCGATGTCGCTTTGCAAGAGATTGAAGAAGCGATGAGCCGCGGGAGTGAACCACTTGATGCGCAGGGAGCGATCCAGACACAGGGTCGCCACTTCATTCGATGCCAGCAGATTGCGCAAATCCGAGTTGGCGACTTCTAGTTCACCGACCTTGGTTTGCAACTGGGTGTTAACGGTATTGAGTTCCTCGTTGACCGACTGTAGCTCTTCCTTGGAACTCTCCAGTTCCTCATTCATCGATTGCAGCTCTTCGTTGATCGACATGGTCTCCTCGTGCGACGCACGAAGTTCCTCGTTCGAGGACTTAAGCTGTCGCACCGCGCTCTGTAAATCCTCCTGGGTCGCACGCAGCTCCTGTTGCAAATGACTGTGCGCGGCGCCCGATCTGGCGGCTGCGGATGTAGGAACATTTTCTTGGAAGGCGATCAAATAGCGCTGCCCGGCGGTTTCATCGGGTTCAGCGCGCACCGGTATCACTTCCAGGCTGGCGCGGCCTGCTGGACCTTCCAACACCCCCTTGAGCAAGACGGGACGGTGCGCGCTCCGAGCGCGTCGCATAGCCGCCGGCAATTGCCGCTGAAAGGCCGGCGACAAGCGCGGCAGCAACGATGCCTTCGCGGCGCCTCGCGCCGGGGTCAGAAAGCGTTCAGCGCCGCCGCTCGCGTGGAGCAGGTTGATCCGTTCATCGACCAGCACGGCGGCGGGGACAAAGCGGTCAAATAAGATATTGCGCGTCAGGTTTGCATGCAGCGCCGCTCGGCTGGTCTTGTTCAAGGGTTCTTGAGCCTGCGCCCGCCCCCTAATTTTGGCCCTGCCGGTCTGCCATTCGATCTGATCGCGAGGTGTCGTACCGACCCGCTGGTAAATGTGCCACTTGCGCGAGACACTCTTGAAGAGCTTTTCGTGCGCACCCACCGTCTCGGCGCTGCCTAGGAAAAGGTAACCACCGGCGCGCAGCGCGAAATGACAGAGCAATAGCAGACGCTCTTGGGTCTTGGGCTCGATATAAATCAGCAAATTCCGGCAGCTGATGAGATCCAGCCGTGAAAAGGGAGGATCCGCGAGCAAATCATGCTGCCCGAAAATGACGCTCTCGCGCACCTCAGGGTTGATTTGATACTGCTGATCCTCTTTGCTTTCGCGAAAGTAACGGTTCAGCAGTTGCGCGTTGATCTGGGACGCAATCCCCAGCGGATAGCGACCGGCGCGAGCGTAATTAAGCGAGTCCTCGTTCGCATCGGTCGCAAATATCTGCACTGGGCAACGCTTTCTCGAACTCCTAAGTCGCGCGAATATCAGGACGGCCAGCGTGTAAGCCTCTTCGCCGGTCGCCGCTCCCGGCACCCAGGCTCTGATCGGCTCGTCGCTCGGTTTGTTGCGGATCAATGGACGCAGCACTTCGGCGTCGAGCGCTTCCCAGGCTGCGGCGTCGCGAAAAAACTGCGTCACCCCGATGAGTAAGTCCTTGCGCAAGGCAGCGACTTCTGCCGCATCGCGTCGCAGGCGCCTGGCATATTGATCGAGCTTGTCGATGTTCAGGAGCCCCATGCGCCGCTCGATGCGGCGCACCAGCATGGCTTGCTTGTAGCCTGCAAAACTTTGGCCGTGACCAAATTCCACCATGTCAAGAATCTTCACGATCGGATCACGACGCGAGATTCGAACCGGCACCGCGCTCGGTGCGCGAACGTAGGCGTGCCGGGCATAGCTCAGCAA
>CAYRAC010000274.1:0-5830 GCA_964422045.1 uncultured Steroidobacteraceae bacterium | reverse complement strand
CCATGAAGGGCGCGCGATTCACGAAGTACCAACTCGAGCCCGCGCCCTTGCCCAGAAGCTCGATCAATCGATCGAGCGGCAGGCCTTCGGCGTGCGCAAAGGCCATCGCCTCGCCGACCGCTTGGATGATGCCCGCGCACATGATTTGATTGGTGGCCTTCGCCGCCTGTCCGGCACCGCTCGAGCCGAGATAAGCGACATTCTTGCCCATCGCTTGCAATATGGGCAGCGCGCGCTCATACACCGCTTCATCGCCGCCCACCATGATGGCGAGCGACGCGGTGCGCGCGCCTTCGACGCCGCCGCTCACCGGGCAATCGAGAAAACCGACGCCCAACGTGTCAAGCTGAGCGTGCATGTCACGCGCCGTGCCCGCGCCCACGGTCGAGCAGTCCATGACAATCATGTTGGGATTCAGTCCGGGCTCAAGACCGGTGATCACCGCGCGCAAATCCTCGTCGGCGGAGACGCAGATGACCACGGCCTCGCAGTTGCCGGCAAGTTCCGTCAAACTCGCGAAGGCATGACAGTGTAGTTCCTGGGCGAGCGCCGTCGCTTTGCCCTCGGATCTGTTCCACACGCCGGTGAGTAATCCGGCACGGTGGAGGTTTCGCGCCATGTGTGCGCCCATGGCACCCAATCCGACGAATCCTGTTTGCATACGCGTGATCCAGCTCCGCTCCAGTGGACCCGTAGCGTAAGGCTTTGCGCATCGGGCGGCAAAGCGCGTGCAAATTCAGATTGTCGGCGACCCCGAAATTGAGGTGCGGCCGGAACGAAATTCGAGGTTTAAGTGGTGCTATTGCAGATCGCGTCGAGATCGCGCTTGGCATTGACTCGCTCAGCATCGATCTCATCGGACGTCAAATACTGGCGCTCGCCATTCTCGCCCGTCTTGTACAAACGCCGTCCCTCGATCAATTTCTTGTAGCGATCCTGCGCATCGGCACACTGTTTGTCGCGGCTTTGCGCGACGTCGTCCGCCACCGCCTTCTTGGCGGCGTCGTCTCCGAGCGGTGTCTGGACCGCGGGCTTGACACCGGAATCCGTCCGGGTCGGGGTCGAACGAGCCACGTGAGTTCCGAGCAGTTCCACCACTTCGGCATGCACGCCATCGGGCGGCCGATCGCCATACTGGACCTTGCCCTGCGCATCGACCCACTTGTACACCACCGCTCCGGCCATGCCGGACCAGGCGACCAGGGCAGCGAACAACAGAAGGCGTTTCATTGTCCGATCCTCTCTAGAGAACTATGCGTCAAAGACTTACAAGGCTCGCGAACCGGCTTCACCGGTGCGGATACGTACCGCCTGACCCAGCTCCGCGACGAATATCTTGCCATCGCCAATTTTACCAGTGCGCGCGGTTTCAATTATAGCTTCCACCACACGATCTACCTGATCGTCATCGACCGCCAGCTCAAGCTTCACTTTTGGCAGGAAGTCGACGACATATTCCGCACCACGGTACAGCTCAGTGTGACCTTTTTGGCGGCCAAAGCCTTTGACCTCTGTCACGGTAATCCCCTGGATACCCACATCGGCCAACGCGGCGCGTACATCGTCCAACTTGAAGGGTTTGATGATGGCGATGACCATTTTCATGCGGGCGAACTCCTGATTTCGATTAAAGGCGCAGTCTAGCAGCGGAAATTGGGTGAAAATGCTGCACTACAGCATGGAGTATTGGATTTTTCTAGGGTATAAACGCGCTGGTGTCTTGCGCCGGTCGCGCGAATATAAAAAACGGCACGGGTCCTGTGAAGAACCCGCGCCGCCGGGATATCGCACCGACGGGGGAGTTGGCTGGCTTGCCGGCGCGAGATGCTCCTAAAACGTTAGAAGTATTGGCCTCGCTCGACCGCGAGCGAGGCCTCTATTTGCATTCGAACAATTCATGAATCTGTACCTTAAGTCTATGAACGGCCGCTAAATGGCATCCGGGCCGACTTCACCCGTGCGAATGCGCAGCGCCTCTTCCAACTCGAGGACCCACACTTTTCCATCGCCCGTTTTCCCAGTTCTCGCCACGTTACAAACCGCCTCCATCACTTGTTCTGCAATCGAATCGTCCACGGCGAGCTCGATCTTGGCCTTCGGCATGAAGTCGACCAAGTACTCCGCTCCCTGATAAAGCTCCGCGTGTCCGTGCTGCCGCCCGTAACCCTGAACCTCGGTGACGGTGACCCCTTGGATACCGATATCCGCGACGGCCTGGCGAACTTCGTCCACCTTGAAGGGTTTGATGACCGCGGTGATCAGCTTCATGCATTTCCCCCCGCTTTCACCCGTTAATCGACACGCCTCCGACACGACCTACGCGTACTATTGACTGGACTACTGCAGCTTCCATGCCAAACCTGGTGGTATATCAAATCAATAGGTTGCGCGACGGACGACGGGACGGTGCACCGACATGGCGCGATCCGCATCATACCCTGCGTTACGGAAGTGCAGCGAGCAGCAAAATCGGAGAAAGAATATGAGTTTCATGAATTCGAACGGATTGGATGAACTGGCCCGCCGCTTGGCTGAAGCGGTGCCCGAGTCGGTGCGCGCATTCGCGCGCGACCTGGAGGGCAATTTCAAGGCCGTACTGCAGGCGCAGCTCAGCAAGCTGGATCTGGTCAGCCGGCAAGAATTCGACGTCCAAGCGGCGATTCTGCAGCGTACGCAGGCCAATTTGACCGCTATGGAGGCCCGCCTGAAGGAGATCGAAGCCAAGCTCAACGCGCAATAGACGGCCGATGCAGCCGCGGTCACAAGGAGGTGAGCAAGCCTAAGCGAATCCTACCCGTGAGTACGGCTCTGAGCCGCGCGCCGCTGGGCCTTGCCGCTCCATTGGTGCGCGTCGAAGTGCACCTCGGAAGCGGGCTGCCGGCCTTCGCGATGGTCGGCCTGCCTGAAGCGGTGGTTCGCGAAAGCAAGGAGCGGGTCCGTTCGGCACTGATGACCAGCGGCTTCGAATTTCCCGCAGCACGCATCACCGTCAACTTGGCGCCTGCCGACTTACCGAAGGAAGGTGGACGATTCGACCTGCCCATCGCCGTTGGCATACTCGCCGCCACTCGCAGAATTCCCCCCGAGGCTCTCGAACATCGCGAGTTCTACGGCGAGTTGTCGCTCGGCGGCGAACTGCGCGAAACAGCCAAACTCCTGCCTGCGCTCATCGAGGGCGCAAGTAGCGGACGTGAGTTGATCTTGCCCGTTGCCAATTCGCTCGAAGCAGGGCTCGTGCAGCATGCGAACCTCAAACTGGCGAACCATCTACGCGAAGTCTGCGCCGCACTCAATGGCCATGCGGAACTGGCGTCCACCGCGAATGGCACAGCACCCGCCATTTACGCGGCGCCGGCCGCAGGTGCCGAGCCTGGGTGTCCGGATCTGGCTGAGATTCGTGGCCAATATGCCGCCAAGCGCGCCTTGGAGATTGCCGCGGCAGGCGGGCATGGACTTCTAATGATCGGTCCTCCGGGCGCCGGCAAGACGCTGTTGGCTCAGCGGCTGCCCGGTCTACTTCCGCCGCTGGCTCGACCCGAGGCTCTGCAAGTAGCAAGCTTGGAATCCGCCGCCGGGCACAGACCCACTCTGGGCGGTCGCCGCCCGTTTCGCAGCCCGCAGCACACGGCGTCGGTGGCGGCGTTGCTCGGCGGTGGTTCAATGAGACCCGGCGAGTTGTCTCTCGCGCACCTCGGGGTCTTGTTCTTGGATGAATTGCCGGAATTCGCGCGCAACGCCTTGGAGGCGTTGCGCGAACCTCTCGAAAGCGGCGTCGTGAACCTCGCCCGGCTCAGGCGCACCTGGGAATTCCCGGCAAGGTTCCAACTGGTCGCCGCGATGAATCCCTGCCCGTGCGGGTATGCCGGCGATCCGCGCGGACGCTGTCACTGCACCGCGGAGCAGATCGACCGCTATCGCAACCGCCTGTCCGGACCGCTCATCGATCGGATCGACATCCACATCGAGTTGCAGGCGCTGCCGGTCGAGCAGCTGCTGGGCGATGCCCCCTCCGGGGTCGAAAGTACTGAGCGCGTCGCCGCCCGGGTCGCTGCGGCGCGGCAAATCCAATTTCAACGTCAGAGCAAGCTCAACGCTCGTCTGGAGTTAAGCGAGGTGACGAACTACTGCGGGCTGCAACGCGACTCGCGAGCATTGCTCGCCACCGCGATCTCGCGCCTGGGGCTATCCGCCAGAGCCTGCCATCGCGTACTCAAGCTGGCACGTACCTGCGCCGACCTCGCCGGCGAGCCCGGGATTCGCCGCAGCGACCTGGCGGAGGCTGTACAGCTGCGCGCACTCGATAAGCGCAGCGGCTGAGCCTGCAGCGCGCCGGGCGAACCCGCGGTTCCCTTTACGCCGCGGGCATCGCGATGCTATACAAGAAGCCCCGCGCCTGGCGGCAATTGCAGTTTATGGGACCAGGTATTCGCGCAAATTGACAGCCATGCGTCAAAGGCTGATGCGGCCGATGAATAATGAACAAATGGCGTCGCTTATCACCGATGTCGAACAACGGAGGACACTAAAATGTTGAAGACGAACCCGCATTCGCGCCACCTGCTCCTCGCCACCGCAAGCGCGGGGCTCGCCCTGGCGGTTACCCATGCGTTTGCAGCAGATCCGATGGAGATCGTGGTCGAAGCGGCCGCTCCGGTGCACAGCGCTCCAACCGGACAATCCCCTCCAGGCGGTGCGTCGGTCGACTTGCTGTCGGTCAAGTACCACGTACACCTCGGAAACCTTGATCTCACCAAGCACGCCGATGTCGTCGCGCTCCAGGACAAGATCACGGAGGCTGCGAAGAAAGGCTGCAAGGACATCCAGAACCAATATCCGCTGCGGCCGATGTCGGACGAGGATTCCTGCGTGAAGCAAGCGGTCGCCAATGCGATGGTCAAGGCTAACAAGGCCATCGCCGACGCACAGAAGAAGCCCGCCAACTAAATACGGATCTCAAGCCCCGCTGCCGCCGCCTGTGGCGCAGCGGGGCGAGGGAGGGGGACTCGGCGCGTTTACTTGTTGAGCGACACCATGTAATCGACGGTCATGCGGATCGTCGCATCCGGCCAGGTCGTGCCGCCCTTGGCGGGCATGTTTCCTTTCCCACCGATGGCATCCTTGTAGAGCATCTCCTTGCCCTGGGCGATGCGTGGCGCCCAGGCCGCGTGATCGCCGATCTTCGGCGCTCCGTTGACGCCCGTCGAGTGGCACGCCGAACACACTTTGGTGAACGCCTGCTCGCCCGTTGTCGGCACATCTGCTGCTGCCGTTGGCGCGGTTACCACCGCGAGCGCGGAGTTGTCTTTCCCTGCGATAGCCTCGTGCGCGAAGGGCGTGATGTTGGCATCAACTTCTTTGAGATGCATCGGCTCCAACAGAACGGCCTCGCCCTGCGTATCCGCGCCTATTGAGCGCGCAACGCCGAACAAGATAATCGCGAAAACGATGAGGATTCCCAACACCAAGCTAAAGGAATTGAAAAAGTGGGTATCTGACGATTCGGGGTTGGACACAGGTACTCGCTAAAATTCGCTTGAAACACATCCCAGGAGGCGCCGTAGTATAGCGACCGGCGGCGAATCACGGAAGATAGCTACGGAACCGGCGTGGCGATCCCGGGGATGAGGCTTGTCCACCGCAGCCGGGATAATTGGTCGTGCGAGCAAAAGCATATATCCTCTAACTTCGTTGACAGCGCAGGGTTTCACATGCGCGTAGACAGATCGCGCCGCATTCCGCTCGACCTCGGCAGCCTGAGCGGGCGGCAGGACATTTTTCGCCTCTCGGGTGCGGTAATACGAGATCCGGCGGTTGACGTTTGGTTGAACGA
>CAYRAC010000273.1:0-5864 GCA_964422045.1 uncultured Steroidobacteraceae bacterium | reverse complement strand
TTCCGAGAGACTGTCCGCATGGATTCCGTCAGTTCAGATGAAGTCTATCAAGACCGGATTCTCCCCCACGTCTCGCGCACGTTTGCGCTGACTATTCCGCAATTACCCCTGCGGCTGCGCACGGCGGTCACCAACGCCTATTTGCTGTGCCGCATCGCCGATACCATCGAGGACGAGCCGGCACTCTCGCCGCCCGAGACATTGTCATTTTTACAACGCTTTAGCGCTGCGCTCGCCGGTGAGGGGGATGCCCAACTGCTGGCCCGTGAAATCGCGCTGCGGCTATCGGACCGCACCCTGCCGGCGGAGCGCGACCTGGTCTGCAATATGGATCGCGTCCTCAGGGTGCTCTCGGGTCTGAACGCGCCGCAACGGGCCGCAATCCAGCGCTGCGTCGACCTCATGTGCCGCGGAATGCCGCGGTTCCAATTCAGCGCGAGTCTGCAAGGTCTCGCCCAGTCGAGCGATCTGGACGAGTATTGCTACTACGTCGCCGGCGTGGTCGGTGAAATGTTGACCGACCTATTCTGCGATTATTCGCCGCAGATTGCCCGCGAGCGGCCGGCCTTGTGCGCGATCGCCGCCTCCTTTGCGCAAGGGCTGCAGATGACGAATATCCTCAAGGACGTGTGGGAGGATCGCAGTCGCGGCACCTGTTGGCTGCCGCAGGAAGTATTCACCCGTTACGGCGTCGATCTCGGAAGCGTGTCGAGCGAACCCTTCGACCCGCGCTTTGCCGCGGGCTTTCGCGAGTTGGTCGGTGTGGCGCATGCCCACTTGCGCAACGCGCTGGATTACACCCTGCTGATCCCCAGCGAGGAGACGGGTATTCGCCGTTTCTGCCTATGGGCGATTGGGCTCGCGGTACTCACCCTGCGCAAGATCGAGGAAAATCCGCGCTTTACCGTCGGTGCCCAGGTCAAGGTGGCGCGTTCCGCGGTGGCCATGACCCGCGTATTGACCAATGTTGCGGGACGCAGCAGTTGGATGCTGCGGCTGCTGTTCTCCCAGGCAGCACGCGGCCTGCCCCTGGCCGAGCTGGCCGATGCGCGGCCGCCGCGTTCCGTGCCCGTCAACTCCGTAGCGACGGTCGATGAGCCTGAACGGGCCCTGCGCCGCTCTTACGGGAACTCAGGATCGTGAGTCGTATCGCACCGAAGCCGGGCTCTTACCCGGCACCAGAGTCCGACGCGCGCGGCGACATCGTCTCGCACTCGCTGCGCCGGGTGTCCGATTCACCCTTGGACCGCGCGGTTGCCGATGCGCGGGATGCGTTGATCGCACGGCAGGATGCGCAGGGACACTGGCTGTTCGAGCTCGAAGCGGACTGCACCATCCCGGCCGAGTACATCATGATGATGCACTTCCTGGACGAGATCGATGCTGCGCTGGAGGCCAAGATCTGCCGCTACTTGCGCTCCGCCCAGGCCGAGCACGGCGGTTGGCCGCTGTATCACGGCGGCGAGTTGAACATAAGCTGCACCGTCAAAGCCTACTACGCCTTGAAGCTTGCAGGCGACAGCCCGGACGCCCCGCACATGGCGCGGGCTCGCGCGGCGATTCTCAAGCGCGGCGGCGCGGCGCGGTGCAATGTGTTCACGCGGATTGCGCTCGCGCTATTCGGGCAGCTGCCGTGGCGCGGCGTACCCTACATTCCGGTCGAGATCATGTTGCTGCCGCGATGGTTTCCATTCCATCTCGACAAGGTGGCCTATTGGTCGCGCACCGTGATGGTTCCTCTGTTCATTCTGTGCACGCGCAAGCCGGTCGCCAAGAATCCGCGAAATATTCAAATTCGCGAGCTATTCACCATCGCGCCCGAGGAAGAACGCGGTTATTTCGCGCGCAAGGGCGCCGTCGCCAAGATTTTTCTGGCGATCGATCGTCTCGGGCGGCTGATTGACCCCTTGATCCCTGCGCGTACCCGCGAGAAAGCGACGCGACGCGCGGAATCCTGGATGCTCGAGCGGCTCAACGGCGAAGACGGTTTGGGTGCCATCTTTCCGGCAATGGTCAACGCCTTGGAGGCGATGGTGATCTTGGGTTATCCCGCGGACGACCCGCGGCGAGTCACCGCAAAACACGCCTTGCAAAAGCTGCTGGTCGTGAGCCCGTCGAGCGCTTACTGCCAGCCCTGTGTTTCGCCGATTTGGGATACGGCGCTCGCCAGTCTCGCGATGCAAGAGGCCGGTGACGGCGCGTCGAGCGAGGCGTCGACGCGCGCGCTCGACTGGTTGAAAACCCGACAATTGCTCGATGAGGACGGCGACTGGCGCGTGAATCGCCGGGGGCTCGCCGGCGGCGGATGGGCGTTTCAATTTGCGAATGCCTACTACCCTGATCTCGACGATACGGCCGTGGTCGTCTGGAGCATGCACCAAGCGCGCGATTCGAGCCGCTACGCGGAGAATGTACGCCGTGCCTTGGATTGGCTGGTCGGCATGCAGAGCAAGGATGGCGGCTTTGCCGCGTTCGATGCGGACAACACCAGCTACCACCTTAACAATATTCCCTTCGCCGATCACGGCGCTCTGCTCGATCCCCCGACCAGCGACGTGACCGCGCGGGTCGCCACGGTTCTGGCGCGCATCCGGCGTCCGCAAGACGAGCCCGCGTTGGAACGCGCGCTCGCCTACCTGCGCAAACAGCAAGAACCCAACGGTTCATGGTATGGCCGCTGGGGCACCAATTACATTTATGGCACGTGGTCGGTGCTGACTGCGTTGGCGCAAGCCCATCTCGGAAGCGACGACCCGGCGGTTGCTCGCGCAGTAGAATGGCTGAAGAGCATTCAAAATCCCGATGGGGGTTGGGGCGAGAGCAACGACAGCTACGCCTACCCGCCCTGCGCGCACGCGAAGTTTCCGAGTACCGCCTATCAGACCGCCTGGGCGCTGCTCGGCCTGCTCGCCGCGGGCGAGGCGCGATCGGAGGCGGTGCGGTTGGGTGCCGAGTTCCTGATGCGCACGCAGCAGGCGGATGGACTGTGGAGTGATCCGAGTTTCACGGCGCCGGGATTTCCGCGCGTGTTCTATCTCAGATATCACGGGTATTCCGCGTACTTCCCTCTCTGGGCGTTGGCGGCCTATCGAACCCTGACGCGTCGCGGAACCGCTCATTGAATAGGGTGGGCGTCGTCGCGGCGCTCGAAGCGGAGGCGCGCACCCTAGGACCCAAGGTGCGGCGCGGCGACGGCTTGTCGACCTTGAGCGATGGTGCGCTGCTTGCCGTCAGCGGCATGGGGGGCCACCTCGCCGCAATCGCCGCCCGCACTCTGGTCGCGGCCGGCGCCAAGTCCCTGATGAGTTTCGGACTCGCCGGCGGCCTCGATCCGCGCTTGACCGCCGGCAGTGTGGTGGTGCCGAGCGAAGTGATTTCCCGAGAGGGCGGCCGGTTCATCACCACGCAAACGTGGTGCGAGCAGTTTCGCATGGCCCTCGGCACGCGGCTCGACGTGGCCTCGGGAAGGTTACTCAGCAGCGCGCGGCCGATCGATGCCGTGGCGGACAAGGCGACTGTGTTTCGCGAGACCGGCGCGGTCGCGGTCGATATGGAAAGCGTGTCGATCGCCGACGTCGCTGCCGCCCACGGTCTGCCCTTTATCGCCGTGCGGGTCATCGTCGATACCGCTGCGGACGTACTGCCGAGCGCGGTACTGGCCGCGAGCCGCGGCGGCGAGGTCGATGTGCGGCGACTCATCCGCGGGCTCGTCGCGAAGCCCACGGATCTGTTGCCCTTGCTGCGCTTGGCGCGGTGCTATCGGGCCGCGACTCGTTCGTTACAGGCCATCGCCGGTGCCCGCGTCGCATGAGGGCGCTGGTCACGGGGGCGACGGGGTTCGTGGGCGCCGCCGTTGCCAGGGCGCTGTTGACGGCCGGGTGGCAAGTGCGAGTCCTGGTGCGCGGCAGCTCGGACCGCAGCAATCTGCAGCATCTCGCGGTAGAAGCCGTCGAAGGTGACCTCGCGCAGGTGGTTTCGCTCGAGCGCGCGCTGGCAGGGTGCGCGGGTTTGTTTCATGTCGCCGCGGACTATCGACTCGGCGCGCGGGATCCTAAACCCCTGTACCGCACCAATGTCGAAGGAACCCGCAATATCTTGAACGCCGCCCGCACCGCCGGCGTCGGCCGGGTCGTCTACACCTCCAGCGTTGCGACCATCGGCATTCCCGCGGACGGCTCGCCGGGAAATGAGCTCACGCCGGTGGCCCTCGGCAACATGATCGGCCACTACAAGCGCTCAAAGTACCTGGCGGAAGAGGTGGTAATGGATGCCGCACGGATGGGCATGTCGGTCGTGATCGTGAACCCGTCCACACCCGTAGGTCCGGGCGACGTCAAGCCCACACCGACCGGGCAACTGGTCCTCGATGCGGCCTGCGGCCGGATGCCGGCATACGTGGATACCGGTCTCAATATCGTTCATGTGGATGATGTGGCCGCAGGGCACTTATTGGCATTCGAACGCGGGCGAGCGGGTGAACGCTATATTTTGGGCGGCGAGGACATGACGTTGCGCACCATCCTCGACGAGATTGCGCGTCTGGTCGGGAGGCCGCCGCCGCGTATCCGTCTACCGTACGCCGCAGTTTTGCCCATGGCCTATGTGGCGGAGGGCATCGCCAAAATCACCGGACGCAGCGGCCGATTGACGCTCGAGGGCGTACGCATGTCGCGCAAGCGGATGTTCTTTTCGAGCAGCAAGGCGGCGAGCGAACTGGGGTACCGCTGGCGCCCGCCCCGCGAGGCGTTCGAGGATGCGCTGCGCTGGTTCCGCGGCCGCGGGCTTTTGGCCCCCGCCCAAGAGCGGCTATGATCCGGCCATGAACGATTTTACCGAGGCGGCGCGCGGCAGCGGCGCGGACGCAGATTCCCTGATCCTGGTGGACGAGGCCGATCAGGGCGTCGGCCACATGAACAAGGCCGAGTGTCACGCGGGCCGCGGCATCCTGCACAGGGCGTTCTCGCTGCTCATATTCAACGGCAGCGGCGAATTGCTGCTGCAGCAACGAGCCGCCTCCAAACGGCTCTGGCCCCTGTATTGGTCCAATAGCTGCTGCAGCCACCCGCGCAGCACCGAGACCATGGAGGCGGCCATCGAGCGCCGGCTTTTCGAGGAGTTGGGGCTGCGCTGTCCCCTGCAATTCCTGTTCAAATTCAAGTACCAGGCGCAATTCGACGCGACCGGCGCGGAGCACGAGCTATGCTGGGTTTACATCGGGCGCTCGACCGATTCTGTCAACATCAATTGCGATGAGATCCATGCATGGCGCTGGATCAGCCCGGAGGCGCTGCAGGTGGAGATGGCGGACGGCGGCGGGAACTTTACCCCGTGGTTTATGCTCGAATGGGCGCGGGTTTGGCGGGATCATCGCGCCCAAGTGCTCGGTTTGCAGTGGTAAGATGACTCATGGCTATCCCCCTCCTTCAAATGTACAAGGTCGCCCGTTATATCGCCGGCCGCAAGCTGCGCGGTGATAAACGGTATCCGTTGGTTCTCATGCTGGAACCTCTATTCCAGTGCAATTTGGCTTGCTCGGGCTGCGGCAAGATCGATTACCCCAAGGAAATTCTGCAAAAACGGGTGGGTGTCGAAGACGCATTGCGGGCCGTCGACGAATGCGGGGCGCCCATCGTGTCGATACCGGGCGGCGAGCCCCTGATCCACAAGGAGATGCCGCAAATCGTCGCCGGCATCGTGGCGCGCGGCAAATTCGTCTATTTGTGCACCAACGCCATCCTGCTTGCCAAGCATATCGATGAGTATCAGCCCTCGCCGTACCTCACTTTCTCGATTCACCTGGATGGCAATCGCGAACGCCACGACGAGTCGGTGTGCCAGGAAGGCGTGTTCGACAAGGCGGTGGC
>CAYRAC010000272.1:0-5872 GCA_964422045.1 uncultured Steroidobacteraceae bacterium | reverse complement strand
TTGAGGGCGCATCGCCGGGGAAGCGCGCTGCGCGCTTCCCCGTATGGCCCAGCGAACTTGAGGCAATTACTTCGGCGGGATCTGCTTGCTGATCTGATTTTCCTGGCCGTTCAGAACCTTCTGTTCGCCCTTGCTGATGTGTCCACCGTTCTGACCGGCCATGTCGCGCTCTTCCTGGCGGACCTGATGGTCCTCTTTATGCAAGCCCGCGGCCTGCGACTTGCTGAGCGTGCCGTCCTTGACGTCCTGGTGAATGCGCTTGTTTTGGTTGTTCAACCGATGGTTTACCTGCGTACGGCGCGGGTGATTTTTCTGCCACGTGGTTTCCGCCGATGCAGTGCCGGCGAGCGCGGCCAACGAGACCAGTACGGCCGCGAAACTCAGATGTTTGCGTGCTGAATTCAACATAATCATTCCTCCCCGCGATGTGCGTTCGATCCGTATAAGAAGCCAAGTAAGCGGCTCTTGGTGTGAAGTAACGCGGCAGTCTGCGATTCGGCTACGCAAATTACGCACTGTTAATTCGTATATCGGCCGCGCTGCATCGTGATCCAAGTCTCATCCTCGGCGGATTCGCCGTGGCGCACGGCCCTAATCCCGATGAAATAAGACACGAGCACGGCCGCAGCACGGGAATTCTGCTACCAATAAGCTGATGAGTATCCGTACGAAAATGATTTCGTTACTGGCACTGCTGTTCGCGATCTTGATCGTCATCGAGATCGCGGTCCAACAGCAGGTGCTGATGCCGAGCTTCGCGCAACTCGAGCGCGAAGATGCGGAGACGTCGATGAAGCGCATCGGCTATGCGCTCGACATGGCTCTCGAGGGCTTGGAAGTGACGACGGCTGACTGGGGCAATTGGGCAGATGTTTATCAATTCGTACAGTCACCGGATACCGCGTTCGTGACCGCCAATATCACCGCGGTGGCGATGAAGCAGCTGCAGGTGAACGCGATACTCATCGTCGATCTGGACGGCCGCTACGTTCTGTCGAGTGCGCGCAGCCTGGAGAGCGGCGAGCCGATCGACCTCAATCTGGCGGCGCGCACGGCGCTGCCGTTGGATTTTCCATGGCGCAGGAATTTGCTCGACGGTAAGCCGGCAAGGGGACTCGTGCGCACCAATCATGGCGTCATGATGATTGCCGCCGCACCGGTGCTCGACGGCAGCGGCGGCGGGCAACCGCTCGGGATGGTACTGATGGGGCGGCTGCTCACGCCGGCGCAAGTGCAAATGATCGGCGCGCAGGCGCAGGCGCGGCTTACCATGTTGCGCGATCGCTTGTCGGGCGCGACCGAAATCGACGAGACCGACGCGGTGACGCGCGTGTCCAAGCCGTTCACGGATATCTACGGCAAGGCGCTGATGCGTTTACGCGTAGAAGTGCCGCGCCGGATTACCGCCCGCGGCCAAGGGGCCGTGACGTATGCGTCGCTGTACTTGATCGGCGCGGCGGTCACGGTGTTGCTGCTGCTGGTGGTGGCTGTCAACCGCATCGTGCTGCGGCCGCTGGCGCGCGTGACGCGGCATGCGGTCGGAATCGGCGAGGGTACGGACCTGTCGGCCCGGCTTGGCATTGCGGGTCGGGATGAAGTGGCGCTGCTGGCACGTGAGTTCGATCGCATGGTCGAGCGCGTCGCGGAGTCACGGCGTCAGCTGGTGGATCAGTCGTTCCACGCCGGCTTTGCCGAACTTGCCAAGGGCGTTCTGCACAATCTCGGCAACGCCATGACACCGCTCGGCGTGCGGGTGGCGAAGCTCAGTGAGCGGCTGCATGACGCGCCGGCCGCCGACGTGGATATCGCTCTTGCGGAACTCGCGAAAGAACCTGAAGGAAGCACGCGGCGCGCGGATTTGCAGGAGTTCTTGCGCCTGGCGTGCCGTGAATTGGCGGCCAGCGTCAAGGAGGCAGAGAGCGACGTCGCGGTCGTGCAGCGCCAGGCGACAATCGTACAATCGGCGCTGAGCGAACTCATGCGCTCGACTCGTAATCCGCATGTGGTCGAGTCGGTGCGGCTCCCCGAGCTCGTCGCTCAGACGCTGGAAATCGTTCCGGATAACTGCCGCCAGCGATTGGTGGTCAATGCCGACGAGTCTTTGCGCAGGATCGGCGCCGTGCGTGTGGCTCGCACGGTGCTGCGGCTGATTTTGCAGAACCTGATCATCAATGCCGCCGACGCCGTGCGCGACGCGGGCCGGGACAAGGGGGTGCTGAATTTCGCCGCCGAGATCATCGCCGACGCCGAAAGCCGGCAGTTGCACCTGCATTGCAAGGACGACGGCGTGGGCATCGCCGCCGACAACCTGCAGCGGGTATTCGACAAGGGGTTCTCGACGAAATCGCGCGAAACCAATTATGGGATCGGCCTGCATTGGTGCGCCAATGCGATCGGCGCACTGGGCGGCCGTATTTGGGCGGCGAGTGAAGGCCCGGGTTTGGGGGCGTCGATGCATTTGATGTTGCCGCTGCCGCTTGCAAGCACGTGAGGTTGCCAATGTCCGACAGACAGAAGAAATCGCCGATTCGTGTGCTCGTCGCCGACGATGAGGCGGACGTGCGCGATGCCTATCGGCAAATCTTGACGGAAGCCGATATGAGCGGCGAAACAGTAATGTTCCATAGTTTGCGCGAGCGGCTATTCAGCAAGAATGCGCCGCAGCCGTCGGGCAAGACTCTTGCGCCGAGCGATACGACGTTTGCGCCGCTGTTTTGCGAAGGCGCCGAGGCCGCTGTCGCGGCCGTGCGCGAGGCGCTCGGCACGGATACCCCCTTCGCGGTGGCGTTTCTCGATATGCGAATGCCGCCGGGACCCGATGGCGTGTGGGCCGCCGCGCGCATACGCGAACTCGATCCAGCCATCGAAATCGTCATGTGTACCGCGTATTCGGACGTCGATCCGCGCGACATAGGCGGAATGGTGCCGCCCGAAGAAAAGCTGTCGTATTTGCAGAAGCCGTTCCACCCGCATGAAATTCGTCAAATGACGATATCGCTGGCGAGCAAATGGCGCTCCGAACGCCGCATCGTGAAGCTCGCCTACTTTGACGCGTTGACGGGACTGCCGAATCGGGAACAGTCGCGCAATCGGCTGGATAGCGCGCTCGCCGCAGCGGTGCAGCAGCAGCGGATGCTCGCGGTTCTGTATCTCGACCTGGACAATTTCAAGCGAGTCAACGATACGCTGGGTCACGCCGTGGGCGACGAATTATTGTGTTTGGTCGCCGCTCGCCTGCGCCGCTCGTTGCGCGTCGACGACAAGGTGGAGGAATTGCCGAGCTATCGTTCGAGCCACATCGCACGGCTCGGCGGCGATGAATTCATCGTGATTCTGCCGAATATTCGCGCCGCGGAGGACGCGGCGGCGGTAGCAGCGCGGCTCCTCGCCGAACTCCAGGAACCCATGCGTCTCGCACTGCATACCGTGGTGGTCACGCCGAGCATCGGCATCGCCATGTTCCCCGCCGACGGCACTGAAGTCGATGTGTTGCTGCGCAATGCGGACCTTGCGATGTATTTCGCCAAACGCAAGGGTCCCGGCACCTGCGCATTCTTCGAGGCCTCGATGAACGATGCGGCATTGCATCGCTTCAACTTGGAAGCCAAATTGCGCGGCGCATTGGAGCGCGGCGAATTTGCGCTGCACTATCAGCCGCAATTCGACGTCCGCAGCGGCGAGGTCTCTGGGATGGAAGCCTTGCTGCGCTGGAGCAACGACGAGCTCGGTGTGGTGCCGCCCGCGGAGTTCGTGCCGATCGCCGAGGAAACCGGTCTGATCTTGGCAATCGGCGAGTGGGTGCTGCGCACGGCTTGTTCGCAGGCGAAGCTCTGGGTCGACGAAGGATTGCCGGTGGCGCGAATCGCAGTGAATGTTTCCGGGCAGCAGTTTGCACTCAAGGAGTTTCCGCAATTGGTGGCCACCATCATCCGCGAGACCGGGATACCCGCCTCGATGCTCGAGTTGGAAATCACCGAATCGGTGGTCATGAAGGACGAGGCCTGGGCGGAACAGGCGCTGGTGCAACTGAAAGAGCAGGGCGTCATGCTCGCGATCGATGACTTCGGGACGGGCTATTCGAGCTTCGGCCGGTTGCGGAATTTTGCCGTCGATCGATTGAAAATCGACCGCTCATTCATGACCAGTCTCATCGATTCCGGAGACGATCGGGCGATCGCAGCCGCGATCATCGCCATGTCGCGGTCGTTGCGCATCAACGTCACGGCGGAAGGCGTCGAGAGCTTTCCGCAGTTGCTATTCCTGCAGGAACACGACTGCCATGAAGCCCAGGGGTTTTTGTTCAGCCGGGCGTTGCCGGCCGCCGATGCGCAAAAACTCTTGCGGCGGGCGGCCGAGACCACGACCGGAACCCGTTCGCAGCGTTTGCGGACGTTGATCGGCTAAGCAAGTCGCGAATCGCAGAACGAGGCCTGCCGGCTGCCGTCCGGCTCTAGGCAATGTTGAGACATCGCTGATTGCAGCAGTTTTTGTAACGTTCAATTCGTTTCACTTTCAGTTGCCGAATCGGTCATCGATTGTTCTATACGAAGCAATCGGCTTGCTTGCATGCGTCACCGTAACATCCTGCATTGTGTCGGGTGGTCGTCCGGTTCGTCCTCGCCGGACTTCCCGTAAGCTGACGTTCGTCAGGGACCGCTTCGGGTCGTCTTAACCCATTGGCTTTCTGAGCCGCGATCAGCGCTGTAAAATCGGCTTTCACGGCCACACGCCTAACTTTTCTGGACGAAACCATGAGACAAACTGAGGAGCGGGTACTTGGCTTTGGTGGCTTCTTCTTTCGCGCCAAGAATCCCAAACTACTGGCCCGCTGGTACAGCGAGATCCTGGGAGTGGATGAGACTCCACCAGACTACAAGCACGCGTACTGGGTTCAACAGCTCGGTCCGACAGTCTTTGAACCATTTGCGCATGATACCGAGTACTTCGGAGACCAGAAAAACGCATTCATGTTGAATTTTCGCGTCGCCAGCCTGGCTAGGATGGTCGCTCAGTTGCAGGCAGCCGGCATCGCGATCGAGATCGATCCGGTCGAGCATCCGAACGGCGTGTTCGCAAGATTTCAGGACCCGGAAGGCAATCCGGTTGCAATCTGGCAACCAAAAGGTAATGAACTGACGTTGCCTAAATTTGCAGACTCGGAAACCGACGATGACTGAATCGACTGCCCTATACCGGCCGCTCGCATCCGGCCGCTTGGGGCAATAAAGACCGCAACTCCTACCGCAATCAGAACGAGGTCGGCTACGAGGTGCGTCCAGCGATCCGCCAAGAACGCGTATGCGCTTAGCAGGCCAAAGCTTCCAGCCACGAACGCGAGCGCACCGAACAATCGCGCCAAGACGTTAATGAGCAGTACGTAGGTTCCGTAGAACGTCATCCTGATGCTCCGAAGGTTAGTCGCGACCCGGTGCGGACGTACAACATTCCCGGATGCAGCCGTTCAAGAGTGTATAGAAGCGGAAATTGGCTGCGCCGCCGGTCGATGTGCACAGATTGCCCCTCAGCCGGTGCCCCAGTTCTGCCAAACTCAAGCACTTGCGTTAAGCTGCCGCCTACGGTCGGACATCGGTATGCTCCTGTTCGACCCCTTCATCCTGCGCTACCAGGATGATCCGCGCTTCGCCGCCTTCTGCCGCAAGGTGGGACTACCCACGCCAGCAGAGGTACAGCGACGAACATCATCGGCGAGAAATTCGTAACATAGAGCGCATCATCGATGTCGACGCCGTCCAAGTAGCGGTGCGGTTCGGGTGCAATTCCTTCGGTCCCTCGAAGATCGTTCCAATGTCAGCTATGCAAAAAAAATTGAGGGCTCTGCTCGAGTGGCAGTTGGACCGACTGCTGCCGAATT
>CAYRAC010000271.1:0-5876 GCA_964422045.1 uncultured Steroidobacteraceae bacterium | reverse complement strand
ACCACGCCCCCGAATCTCCACGGGGAAAGCGGCTACAGTACTGACTATATAGCACCCGGCCGACCTCACGCAAAGGTGAGGCGTCGCGGGCTGTGACCGGGGTCCGCAGTCTAGGCCTTGGCAGGGATATCGCCGCGCTTCTCGAGGATGGAATCGATCAAACCGTAGCTCCGGGCGGTCTCCGCGGTCATAAAGTTGTCCCGGTCGCTATCCTGCTTGAGGCGTTCGATGCTTTGGCCGCTGTGCTTGGCCAATATGCCGTTGAGGCGCTGCTTGGTCTCCATCACGTCACGGGCATGGATGTCGATATCCGAAGCCTGGCCCTGAAAGCCGGCCGAAGGCTGGTGAATCATGATTTTCGAGTTCGGCAGAGAGTAGCGCTTGCCGGCGGCACCGCCGGCGAGCAAAACCGCCCCCATCGAGGCCGCCAGACCCACGCAAATGGTGCTCACGTCCGGCTTGATGAATTGCATGGTGTCGTAAATCGCAAGCCCGGCGCTCACCGAGCCGCCGGGGGAATTGACGTAGATTGCGATGTCTTTCTCGGGATTTTCCGACTCCAGGAACAGGAGCTGCGCCACGACCAAATTCGCCATGTAGTCCTCGACCGGACCCACGATGAAAATGAGCCGCTCCTTGAGCAAACGCGAGTAAATATCGTAAGCCCGCTCACCGCGAGCGGTCTGTTCCACCACCATCGGAACCAAGTTGAGTGCGCGCGTCGTCATGAATTTATAGCCCTTTGATGTCGAAAGCCATCGATCAACTCTGTGTGAGGACGTCTTGCCGCGATTTCAAGAGATGCTGTGCACCGCTTACGCCTCGAAATTCATCACTTCCTTGAACGTCGACACAGTCTGCTGCACCTTAGCATGCTCCAGTATCCAATCCACGACCTGGTCCTCAAGTGCAAGACTTTCCACTTGCCGCATGGCGTCGGCGTTTTGCTGGTAGGCGCGCTTCATGGCGGCGGGATCACCATACGCACCCACCATTTCCTCCAACCGTTCGTTGGCCCGCTTCGGGTCCAAAACCAGGTTCTCGCGGCGAATGATATCGTTCAATAGCAGCCCTAGCGCGACGCGTCGACGCGCGGGTTCCACCAACGGTTCCCGCGCCGGCGCCTGCGCGGCGTCTTTCGCGCCGCTGCGGCGCATGGCTTCGATTTGCATGTCCCGGATTTGCGACTCGAGCAGGGCATTCGGCACGTCGACGGGGTTCGCCTGATACAGCTTTTCCATCACCGCGACCTTGTTGCGGTTGCGCAAGTTCTGCTCGAGTTCACGGCGCATGTTGGCCGCGACGTCCTCGCGCAATTTCGCAACTCCGCCTTCCGTGACGCCGAATGATTTGCAGAACTCCTCGTCGAGTTCGGGCAGCGTCGGCTCCTCGAGCGTCTTGATCTCGGTGGCGAAAACCGCCAACTTGCCGGCAAGTTCGGTGGCACGATAATCGGCGGGAAAATGCACCGCAATATCGCGATGTTCGGCGGGACTCGCGCCTATCAATCCCTGCTCGAGCTCGGGCAGCATGCGCCCTTCGCCGAGTATTATCCGGACATTTTCCCCCTTGCCGCCGGCGAATTCGGCGCCGTCGATCGTGCCGACGAAATCGATGGTGACTTTGTCGCCGGCCGCGGCGGCGCGCTCCACAGGGGTGTATTTCATCTGTTGCTTGCGCAACCGCTCGATCATCGCGTCCACGTCGCCGTCGGTGACTTCCGCCGAAATCCGCTCGACTTGCAGCGAATCGAAGGGTTGCAGCGCCACCTCGGGAAACACCTCGAACGTCGCGATGTAGGTGAGGTCCTGACCCTCGCCCACGCTTTGCGGCTCGATACGTGGATTACCGGCCGGCGACAGTTGCTTCTCGGTCACCGCTTCGGCGAAGCTTGACTGCAGCAGCTCGCCGATCACCTCGCGGTGCACCTGCGAACCGAACTGCTGGCGGATCACCTTGAGCGGCGCTTTGCCGGGACGGAAGCCGTTGAGCCGTGCGGTCCGGCTCAAGCTCTTCAGGCGCGCGGCGATTTCCTTGGTGACCCGTTCGGCCGGCACCTGCACCTGCATGCGCCGCTCCAGCTTGCTGATACTCTCAACCGAAACCTGCATGTCAATCCTCTTGAATCCAATGCCGTGGTGCGAAAGGCGAGACTCGAACTCGCACGGGTTACCCCACCAGATCCTAAGTCTGGCGCGTCTACCAATTCCGCCACATTCGCATCGGGGTTAGCTCTTTTGAATAGCCCGCTAGTATAACCGAGGCATCAGGCGCTAGCGCGGCTCGCTTTCGCGAACCAGCAGGCGAGCCACTTCGCGTAACGCCGGCAGGCCATTTTCAAGCATAAAATACAGCGGGCTGTCGCCGTGGAATGGCGCTGCGTCACGCGGTGCGTGGACCCACGCCCAAGCCCGGTCCCTGAGCCCGGCGCCCGCCGTCAAGGAGAATTGGATATTGGCGATCAACGCCGCTCTTTCCTGCTGCGTCGCCGAAAGACGCGGTGCTTGGCCCAAACGGTACCGCTCCAGCACCTTCGGGGAAGGAATCTTTAGCAGCCGGCACTGCTGTAAGGGCGATAATTCCCACGCGTCGGCAATCGCGAAAAATCGCTTCAGCGCGCTGCTGCTGGTGTGTTTGCCCGCGCGGCGGCTCGCCGGCTGCAATACCAATCGGGGTCCAGTACGGGGCTTGCTGGGCACTGCGGTTCTCACGCTAACAGCCGAGCATACTCCCTAAAGGCGTGGTCGCTCGCGATCCTGGGCGCGGGCCCGCGATGATGCGCATATGCCCCAGACTTTCGCCGAAAGGCTCGCCCGAGCGCACCTCACCAGCGGCAGCCTGGTGTGCGTCGGTCTCGACCCGGAGATCGAGAAACTGCCGGTCGACCTGGCAGCGGACCGTGCTCCCATACTGGCGTTCAATCGGCGGATCATCGACGCAACGGCCGACGTCGCGGCTGCTTACAAACCGCAGATCGCCTTCTATGGCGCGCAGGCAGCCGAGGACCAATTGCTGGCGAGTATCCGCTACATTCGCGAGCGCGCGCCGGCCGCCATTGTCATTCTCGATGCGAAGCGCAGCGACATCGGCAACACCGCCGCAGCCTACGCGCGCGAGGCGTTTGATCGCTACGGCGCAGATGCGGTCACCGTGAATCCCTACATGGGTGAGGATTCGGTACGGCCGTTTCTGGCCCGCCCGGAGCGCGGCGCGGTTCTCCTGTGCCGCACGTCGAATTCCGGCGCCAGGGATTTTCAAGACCTCAGCGTCGACGGACTGCCGCTGTATCGTCGCGTGGCGGAGCGCGCAACGGCGCACTGGAACGAACACCGAAATCTCATGTTGGTGGTGGGTGCCACCTACCCGGGTGAAATGGCCGACCTGAGACGCGCGCATCCCAACGTGCCGTTCTTGGTGCCGGGGATCGGAGCGCAGGGCGGCGATCTCGAGGCCACCCTCGAGGCGGGACTGGACGCGCGCGGCGAGGGTCTGCTGATCAGTTCCTCGCGCAACATCATCTATGCCGACGGCGGTTCCGCGGCGGGCATCCGTGCGGCGGCGCTGCAACTGTGCGCTGCCATCAACCGGCGGCGCACGCTGCGTCCCGAACGCGTGGCCGCTGGCGCCGCTTAGAATGCCGTCTTGATGGTGCCGCCGTCGACGCGCAGCGCCGCGCCGTTGGTCGCGGAAGACAGGGGGCTCGCGATATAAGTGACCATTGCCGCGACTTCCTCGGTTGTGGCAAAGCGTTGCAGCAGCGAGGTCGGCCGCGCAGTTTTGAAGAATTCGCTTTCGACACTTGCAGCACTCTTGCCCGATTGCGACGCCATCTCGGCGACGAATTCTCCCACGCCGCGCGAGCGCGTCGGCCCCGGCAGAACGGTGTTCACCGTAATTCCCGTGCCCGAGGTGGTCTCCGCCAAGCCGCGCGCCACTGCGATTTGCGCCGCCTTGGTTACGCCGTAATGGATCATTTCCACGGGAATCTGATAGCCACTCTCGCTCGAAATGAAAATAATGCGGCCCCAATTTCGGCGGCGCATCGACGGCAAATACAGGCGCGACAGCCGCGCGCCGCTGAGCACGTTGACGTCAAACAAACGCCGCCAATCCGCATCTGAAATCTGCTCGAACGGCTTGACTTCGTAGATGCCCAGATTGTTCACCAATATATCCACCGCCGGATGCCGCTCAAGCAACGCGTCGGCGACCGACGCCTGCGCCAGGTCGCCGGCGAAGCCCACGACAGCGCCGCGCGCATCGGCCTTGATCGCCGCCACCGCTGCGTCGACGGCCGCCGCTGTTCGGCCGTTGACGATGACCGTGGCGCCTTCGCGCGCCAAGGAAGTCGCAATGGCGTTGCCGATGCCGGCGGTCGAGCCGCTGACCAGGGCCGTTTTTTTCGCTAATTGCAGGTCCATGAAATCTCGCTCCTCGCTACTCCAAGCCGATGAACACCGCCTTCGCCTGCGCCAGCCGTTCCAACACGGCACGCTTCTCCGCCGCATTGTTCCAGTCCGGGTACGCCGCCGTCGTCTCCGTCGTCCGATCGATCCACGCCGCGAAATATCGGGCATCTACGGCTGAATGCGGCTTGACTCCCGCCACCGAGACATAGATGGGGCTGGTGGTCGCATACGCATAGGTGTCCAACACGGGGTAGCGTCCCGCCTCGGTGGAGGCGCGCGCAACGCACCAGCCGCTGTCTTCGAGCGCAACTCTGCCGCTGAAATCACCGTGATCCAGCGTGCGGTGCGCAGCGATGAAAGAACGGATCACTCGGCCGTTGCACACGAGTTCAAGATGATCGACCGGGACAATGGAGCGCAGTCGCACCGAGAATTCAACGCCGCGCTGCGCGCCGTCAAATTTCAATTCGTCGCCGATTTCCGCACCCCCCAACGTGAAGCCGAGCAGCGGCCCGTTGGTCGCAAAGCTGCGTCCCGCCTTGAGGGCAGCCATCCATTGCTGCGGGTCGAGCCCGGCGCCGGACACTCGCGCAAAGACCCGATTCATGCCGACCGGTCCGCGCAGCGAGGAAAAATCCGCCATGGCATCGGTGCCGCCGGCCGCCGGTATGCGAAATCCCAAGTTGAGCAGCTGATACCACACATGGGCGGTGGCACGATGATCGCTGAAGCCGAGTATCTCCATATAGTCGACCTTGCCGAGCGCAACATCGACCGGTAACTCGCTGGTCAGCGGCTCGCCCGGTTTCGCGACCGGTTCCGGGTACTCGTCGAAGGGGTGCACGTAACCGACCAGTGCGCCGCGCGCGTGCGCGATATCCGCGATATCCGCGTTCATCGGATATAGGCTTGACGCCGCAGTATTGGGGTAGCCCGCATAACCCGGCAGGATCACCCCGCCGGAAATATCGAGCAACCCTAAATGGCCCCAGAAGCTCGTGTGATACTCCTGTCCGTGCACGACCAGGGCGCCCGGCTTGGACGCAGAATCGAGCTGCCTTCCATTGTAGGCAATGTCGGGAAAGCGCTGCTCCTTGTTGACCAGCAAGGAGTTCACGATATCAAGGTCCTCCGCCTGCGCCTGCATGGCGAGGTGCGCAGGGGTATTGCGGTACTCGCCGCCGTAGTTCATGTGCACATGAACATCCGCGCTGACCCAATGGGCGGCATCCGGAACGGACCACTTCCCTTGGTCGAGATCGACCCGCAGATCTGTGCTCTGCCCGGCTTGCAGCACGAGCTTGCGCTGTTCAAAACGACGTTTGAATCCGTGCAGAATATCCACATTCACGTTGCCCGCAGGCACGTCGATATAAGCCTCGCCGCTCGCGTGGAAGTAATGCGCCTCGACGTGCCGCTCGCTGCGATCGAAGGAATCGTCGGCACCGATCCAGGCGTTCTCGGTTG
>CAYRAC010000270.1:0-5886 GCA_964422045.1 uncultured Steroidobacteraceae bacterium | reverse complement strand
CCGGCGATCAATCTCAAGCTCGAGGTGCCGCAGCGCGGACAGCGGCCGACGAGTGCATCCAAAGGGACTTCGGCACCGCACTCGTTGCAGGACCCAAGACCGGGAATTTCGACGATTTGCAGCTCGGCACCCGCGAGCGGCGTGTCCGCGGCGCATATATCGAAGCAAAAGCGAATCGCGTCCGGGAGGATGGCGGACAGACTGCCTATTTCGAGGCGCACGCGGGTCACGCGTTGACCTAGCGCCTGCTCGGAGACGATTGCGACGACGCTGCGGGTGATCGAGAGTTCATGCATGTTGGGAGTCAACAAATACGCGGCAGCTGTTCGCCGACCAGCATATCGACCACGCGGTCACCGCCGATCGCGGTCGACAGGATCACGCTGCCGGCGGGTTGCGCGCAGACCTCGCCGATGAGGGCGGCATCGCGTCCGGCCGGATGGCTGCGCATCGCCGCGACCACGGCAGCGGCGTGCGTCCCCGGAACAATGGCCACGAGTTTTCCCTCGTTCGCGAGGTACAAGGGGTCGAGACCCAAGAGCTCGCACGCGCCGCGCACGGTCTCGTTCAGCGGCAGCGCAGCCTCCCGCAATCGAATGCCGACGTTCGAGCTTGATGCGAACTCGTTGAGTACTGTCGCAACACCGCCGCGGGTGGCATCGCGCAGGCAGTGAATATTTGGACATACCGCGAGCATGGCGCTGATGAGGCCATACAGAGGCTGACAGTCGCTGATCACCTCGGCGGCCAGCGCGAGCTCGTTACGCGCCAACAGAATCGCAACTCCATGGTCGCCGAGGTTACCGTTCACGATGACGGCGTCGCCCGGCTGCGCCCGGGTCGCAGCGATGTCGACACCCGCCGGCACGACGCCGATTCCGGCCGTGTTGATGAACACACCATCGGCGGCACCGCGCTCCACCACCTTGGTGTCGCCGGTGATGATGGCTACGCCGGCAGCGCGCGCCGCACTGCCCATGCTGCAGGCGATTTTCGTCAAGTCGGCGACGCTCAGGCCTTCTTCCAAAACCAACCCGCAGGAAAGGAACAACGGCCGCGCGCCGCTCACCGCCAAATCGTTCACCGTGCCGCAAACGGCGAGCTTGCCGATGTCTCCGCCGGGAAACTCAAGGGGGGTCACCACGTAGGTATCGGTGGTGAAGGTCAAGCGGTCGCCGAGCGCCGTGAGTTCCGCCAGCGGAATGCGTGCCTGGTCCTCCAGGGTTGCGAGCAGTGGATTGTAAAAAGCCGGCAACAGGATCTTCTCGATCAATCCGCGCATGGCGCGTCCGCCGCCGCCGTGCGCCATGGTCACGCAGGGCGCGACCGGCACCGTTGCCGGCATCGCAATCGAGGATAGCGACGCATCGTAGCGCGCATTCATGTCAGCGCGCCCGCCGTGAGACGCCGGTCTTTCACATCGATGCGGCCATACTGATAGTAGGCGGCGCAGGCGCCCTCCGAGGAGACCATCAACGCGCCCAAGGGTTTCTCCGGCGTGCAAGCGGTACCAAACACCTTGCATTGCTGCGGTTTGATGACGCCTTTCAGCACCTCGCCGCATTGGCAGGATTTGGGGTCCGCGATCTTCAGATTGGGCACGGCGAATTTGCGCTCCGCATCGAAGGCGGCGAACTCGCCGCGCATGCGCACGCCCGAGTGGTCGATGGAGCCGAGGCCGCGCCATTCGAAGAACTCGCGCAATTCGAAGACTTCGGTGACGGCGGCAAGGGCACTGACATTGCCGTCCTGCGGCACGATCCGTGTGTACTGATTCTCGACTTCGCAGCGGCCCTCGCTGATTTGCTTGATCACCATCCAGAGCGATTGCAAGACGTCGAGCGGCTCGAAGCCTGCCACCACGATGGGCCGGCGATAGTGGCTGGCAATGAACTCGTAGGGCCGGTTGCCGATGACCATGCTGACGTGACCGGGGCCCAAGAAGCCGTCGAGGCGCAAATCCGGCGAATCGAGAATCGCCTTGATCGTCGGGATGATGGTGATGTGATTACAGAACAACGAGAAATTGGCGATGCCCTCGCGCCGCGCCTGCAATACGGTGAGCGCAGTGCTCGGCATCGTGGTCTCGAAGCCCAACGCGAAGAAAACGACTTCGCGCTGTGGGTTCGCGTGGGCAATGTGCAGCGCATCGAGCGGCGAATACACCATGCGTACGTCGGCGCCGTTCGCCTTGGCGTGCAGCAGACTGCCTTGCGAACCGGGTACCCGCATGGCATCGCCGAAGGTTGTAAATATGACTTTCGGGTTGCGGGCGAGCGCCACGCAATCGTCGACGCGGCCCATCGGCAGCACGCAAACCGGGCAACCGGGTCCGTGCACGAATTCGATACTGTCGTCGGGCAACATGGCCTTCAGGCCATAGCGGAAAATGGTGTGCGTATGTCCACCGCACACCTCCATCACTTGCAGGGGCCGGCGGCGTGCCGCCGCGAGCGGAACCGCCAGGCGCGCGATTTCGGCGACCAAGGTGCGGGCCTTTTCGGGATCGCGAAATTCGTCGGCGAAACGCATGCTCAAAGTTCCGACGCCGCCGAACCGCGGGTGTCGGCGAGCAGAGTGTGCGTGAGATCCCACAGGATGTGGTAGATCGCGACATGAGTTTCTTGCACGCGATGAATACTGTCGCTCGGCGCCACCAGGCAATGATCGAGAGCCGCGGAGCTGAGCATTTTGCCGCCATCGCCGCCGGCGAGCCCGATGGTGGTTGCGCCCAATTGCTTGGCTGCGGCGAACGCCAGCAATAAGTTGTCGGAATTGCCCGAGGTCGAGACGCCGATGAGCACGTCTTGCGGACGCAGCAGCGCAATGACTTGGCGCAGAAAAACGTGCTGGAATCCCAAGTCGTTGCCGACCGCGGTCAGCGTGGCGCAATCATTCGCCAGATTGTGTGCGGCCAAAGCGGGCCTTCCGGCGGTGACCGGATGCTGAAATTCAACCGCAATATGTGCGGAATCGCAGCTCGAGCCGCCGTTGCCCATGGTGTACAGCCGGCCGCCGCGGGTATACGCCGCAGCCAGCGCTCGCGCCGCCGCGACCACTTGCGGGGCGAACTCGCGGAAGAATCGCTGCTTCACTGCGAGGCTTTCGTCCGATTTTTGCCGCACCGATTCCAGCAGCACTTGCTGCATTTGCTCCTCGTCGTGCCGCTGCGCCGCCAGGAAGGGATACAGTCCGGCAAGTTGCGAATTCTGCAGCGGGCTGCTCATGCTAGTTCGACCGCCGCATCGCTTCGATCTCGCTTTGCGCCTCGCCGAGCTGCCGCAGCAGATCCAGCGTGAGTTGCGCTTCTTGTTCGTCGATTCGGCTCATCGCAAACCCAACATGCACCAACACCCAGTCGCCCACGCAGGACTCCACCGAGTGCAATTCATTGACGACGCAGGCGAGGTTGATCTGGCGGCGCACGCCGCACACATCCACCATTCCCAGTTTATTGCCGGCGTCGGTGATGGCGACGATGCGGCCCGGAATCCCCAGACACATTGAACTCTCCTCTAATGCGGCCGCGCCGCGGTTTGCAGCAGGCGCGCCGCCGCGATTACCGCCTGCCCCAGCGCCAAGCCGCCGTCGTTGCACGGCACTTGATCGTGGGTGAGTACATGAAATCCCTTCGCTTCGAGACCCGCGCACACGCGCTCGAACAGAACCCGGTTTTGGAATACCCCGCCCGAGAGGGCCACCGGCGGCAGCGGCGCGACGTCGATCCGAGCGGCGACTTTTTCGACCATGCGCACGATGCTCGAGGCGAGGCCGCGGTGAAAGCGCGCTGCCATCACTCCGACCGGCGTGTGCAGGATCAAGTCGCCGAACAATGCCGCCCACATTCCCAAGGGTTCGATGTACGGAAGCCCGGCCATCCGCGGGATGGGGAACGGATAACTCAACCGGTCGTCCTCGGTGTCAAGGCATTGCCGATCAACGGCAGCCTCCATTTCCACGGCGCCTTGGCCCTCATACCAAGCGCGCTCGCGGGCGAGGCCCATTGCCGCGGCGGCTGCATCGAACAGCCGCCCGCAGGAACTCGCCAACGGCGAATTCAAGCCGCGCTTGAGCATGCCGTCGAGCAACGCCCGCGGCTGCTGCTCGAGAAAGCGATACAGCTCAAGATCCGCGTAGTTCATGGCAAACGTCGCCCAACCCATCTGCGCTTGGATATGAGCGTAGGTGTTGCGCCAAGGTTCACGAACGGCGGCTTCGCCGCCGAGCAATGCAACCCGCTTGAAGGTTCCGAGGCGCTGGTAGCCGGCATAATCGGCCAGCAAGAACTCTCCGCCCCAGAGACTGCCATCCTCGCCGTAGCCCATGCCGTCGAGCGCCACGCCAATGACCGGCGCCGCAGCGCGCGGTACACCGTTATCGGCCAGACACGCTGCGATGTGCGCGTGATGGTGTTGACTCGCGAGCAGCCGCAAATTGCCGTCGTCGGCGTGACCTCGGGCAATTTGCGTCGAGGAATAGTCGGGATGTAAATCGCACGCCAGTGCCTCGGGCGCAAATGCAAAAAATCGTTGGTAGTCGGCGAGCGCACGTCGATAGTCGGCGCGCGTGAGCGGGTCCTGCAGATCGCCCAAGTGCGCGGAGACGATGGCGGCGCCGTCACGCAGCATGCAGAAGGTATTCTTGAGCTCACCGCCGTAGCCGAGCACCGCGGGCGCCGCCTCGAAGCCCGGCGGCAACGCGAGTTCGAGTGGGGCGAATCCGCGCGCGCGGCGCAGCACTCGGACACGCCCGGCGACCACGCGCGCCACCGAATCGTCGACGCGGCGCGCGATGGGACGGTTGTGTTCGAGGAAGTAGTCGGCGAGCGCACTCAGCCGCTGCCGCGCATCCACGGCATCGATCGATTGAGGCTCCTCGCTCAGGTTGCCGCTCGTCAAGACAATGGGACGCTGCATGCGTTTCAGCAGCAAGTGATGCAGGGGCGTGTTGGGGAGCATGAATCCCCAGGTATCAAGGCCCGGTGCGACGCTGCCGGCAATCTCCTGCGTCGCATTGGCGACGCGCGTCAGCAGCACGATCGGAGCAACTGATCCGGCAAGCAGAACGGCTTCCGATTCACTCACTAGCGCAAAGCGGCGAATCACCGCCAAATCGCGCGCCATCAGTGCGAACGGCTTGAGTTCGCGCTGTTTCAGCCGGCGCAGCCGCGCGACGACGTCGGGTTGTGTGGCATCGCAGGCGAGTTGGTAACCGCCCAAGCCTTGAATCGCGAGAATGCTCCCCCGCTGCAGCAAGGTGCAGGCCGCATCCGCCTCATCCAAGGCCGACAGGGCTTCCAGAGTCATGACGTGCCCGTCGGCTCGCGCCAAGGTCAGTTTCGGACCGCAGGCGTGACAGGCGATCGGTTGTGCGTGAAAACGCCGGTCCTGCGGATCGTGGTATTCCGCTGCACAGGCGGCGCACATGGCGAATCCGCCCATGGTGGTGTTGGCGCGGTCGTAGGGCATGTGTCGCACGATGCTCAAACGAGGACCGCAATGGGTGCAATTGGTGAACGGATAGCGATAGCGTCGCGCAAAGGGGTCGAAGATTTCTCGCACGCATTCGGCACATGAGGCGGCGTCCGGCGGCACGCCGGTGCTGATCGCAGTAATCTCGCTGGCGGCGATGAAGAATCCCGCGTCCGACGGCAAGGCCGTCGCGGGCTCGCGTTCGATTCGATCGATGCGCGCCAGCGGCGGCGACTCGCCCGGCAAGTTGAGCACGAATTCTTCGACAGCGGCCGCCGGACCACAGACGTGCATGCGAACGCCCTGGCCATCGTTCGCCACCCAGCCGCGCAGTCCGTGCCGCTGAGCGAGGCGCCACATTGTCGGGCGGAAGCCGACGCCCTGAACCAAGCCGCGTACTCGGATGATTTCTGCC
>CAYRAC010000269.1:0-5888 GCA_964422045.1 uncultured Steroidobacteraceae bacterium | reverse complement strand
TGTTGCGCAGGAAGGTCGAATTGATGATGCCGACGTCGGCGAAAACCACGCATTGTTGGGATTCGCCCTGATCGAAATGGCCGACCACCGTCCAGCTCGCCCCATGAATACGCCGCTGCGCACCCAGCTCGAAGTCGGTGAATTGGCGCACGCAGGGGTTGCTCGCAATGAGTTCCTGCAGACCGCTCTTGAACATGCGCCCTTCGGTGAAGTGCATTTCCGGGGAATATTGCGTCACGTTCGGCGTCACCCCGATGAGCGGAAAATAGATTCGCACGCCGCTTGCGCGCCGCCGCCCCTCGAGCGGCACGAACGATTGGAACACCACGACCGGCGCGCCGTCCGCACTCTTCGCGATGCCGGGCAAATCATGCACGGTCGCCGCCTCGTCTTGCGGGATATTGCTCATCATTCCACCGTGCGAGCCGCTGCCGGTCACGAGAACCCGATCGGGCCGCGGTTCGCCGACGATCTGCTGCGTCGCCCCGACGCCCATCGCCAGCATGGCGACCAACGCGCCGACCGCGCACGCAACCCCAATGACGATGGTCAGTGCCGAACCCAATCGCTGCGTGACGCCCGCGAGACTGACGCCCAGGATGCCCAGAAATTGTTTGATGAAATTCATCTAGCGCTCGGCCAATGCACTCACGACCTGCAGCCTCGCCGCCCGCACCGCCGGCACGGCGGCGCTGACCAAGGCCACGACAACGGCGTACGCGAAGCCGAGTTCGACGACGACGAAGGGCATCGAAATGCCGCGCACGATTTTCGCGGCGAACGGAAACACCAGCGTGGCCAGAACCAATCCCGTTGCCGCCGCGGCAATGCACACTGCCACGGCCTCGGCGAGTATCAGCATGACCAGGGTGCGATCGCCGAAGCCGAGGGTCTTCAGCACCGCGAGTTCCGGCGTGCGTTCGCGGATCGATTGCATCATCATGGTGCCCGTGGCGAACAGCAACGCGACGAACACGGCGCTGACGATCGCACGTATCAAAAAATTAAGATCGCCGATCGACTGCATTTGTACCTGTGCCAGCTGCCGCAACGAGTCGGTGCGTGTCTCGTTGGCGGAATTGGCGAACTGCCGGTCGATCTCATCCTCCACACTGGCGGCGAGCTTGGGATCCGCAATCGTCACGTTGTAATGCGCCACGGTGCCTTTGCCGACGGCGCGTGCTTGGTCGAAGTAATCGAAATTGACCAGGATGTTGTTGTCCGCGGCGCCGAAATCGCTGTCAGTGAAGGTTCCCACCATGTCGAACGTCCAGACGGTCGAACCGCTCGCCTGCGCGAGCGGCGTATTCAACGGGATGCGATCGCCGACTTTAAAACCGTACTTGGTGACGATTCCCGCGTTGACGAGGGCAGCGGTGCGCGATTTTTTGAAGGCGGCTTCGGCCTCTGGCGCAATCGTGTACGTAAACGCGGACATCCAGCCCGGATCCGGGCGAATCGCCACAATGGTCGCGTGCTGATCCGGCTTTTGATAGACACTCCCAAGGAGTCCGACCGGGATCACCACTTTTACGCCGGAGACCGACTTGATCTGCTCGAGCAAGCCCAGCGGCAAGGAGTCGCCGAGACTCAAGCTGGAATGCACGAGCAGAAGATCGGCGCGCGTCTCGCTGATCGACTGCTCGACGCCGGATTTCAACCCTTGCAGCACACCGAATAGCGCAAAGGCGACGCTGACCTGCAGGAAAATCAAGATCGTCCGCCCTGGTTTGCGCCAGATACCGGACCAGATGAGCGGCAAAAATTTCAAGCAGCCCCGCGAACCATCGTCATTCCCAGCCAGCCAGTCGGATGCTTGCAGTATAGGACGCAAGTGAGCGAGCGCGCGTGCAACTTTGCGGCGGCCGCGGTGTTCTAGGACGTGAACCACAATCAGAACGATGCGGATGCGGCGCTCCCGTGGAGCGATGAGAGCTGCTTTCCCTTGGATTGGAACGGCCCCGTCGGCCGGCCGTTCGATTGCTTCCCGGAAGAAGCCAAGGCACGGCCCATCGCCGAGCTGTTGGCGGCGGTGGTGCGCCGCCATCCGCAACGCATCGCGCTCTTAGGAAAGGACACCTCCCTCACCTACGCCGCGCTCTGGCGCGAGGTGGGCGGCTGGGCGGAATTCATTGCCGGGGCCAGCGCGCCGGGCGCACTGGTCGGCATTCGGGCCGGCGTGTCCCCGGCATTTCCGATTGCGCTGTTGGGCTGCCTGGCGGCAGGCAGGCCCTTCCTCGCAATCGATCCTGACTATCCGCCGGAGCTCATCGAGCGGGTGTTGGATGACGCTCGTCCGGCGTTGCTGCTCGAGCCGACCCAAGCGCGCCTCGCCTCGCCCGGCTGGCAACCGGTCAGCCTCGCCCCCGATGCGCCTGCCTGCGTGCTCTATACCTCGGGCAGTACCGGCGAGCCCAAGGGCATCGTCAATTCGCAGCGCAATCTTTTGCAGCGCGTCTGTCAGTCGATCAACGCGGCCCATATCGGCAGCGACGATCGATTCCTGACCCTCGCACCCCTCTCGAGCATCGTCGGCTTACGGGATGTATTGACCGCGCTCCTCGCGGGAGCCTGCATCTGCCTCATCGACCAGAAGGCCGGCGCGCGCGACATCTTGCGCATCATCGATGAGCAGCGCATCTCGATTTTATTCAGCTTCCCGGCGCTGCTGCGCTCCGTCGTCGAGAGCCGTCAAGCCCGCGCCGGCGATCACTTGCGCCTGGTGCGAATCGGCGGCGACACGACGCTGTGGAGCGACATTGCGCTGCTGCGCGATTGGATGCCGCCCGGCGCGTTGGTTCAATTGGTGTACGCCGCCACCGAGGCGCCGATGATGCAATGGTTCGTCGGGCACAGTGCGCCCGAGGACGATGCGAGAATTCCGATCGGCTATCCGCTGCCGGGCAACGCCTTGGCGGTGGTCGATGAGCACGGCGCTGCGACACGACCCGGCCAGGCGGGTGAACTGCTGGTTCGCAGCGCCTACGTCGCGCTCGGGACTTGGCGGCGAGGAGGCTGCGTGGCGGATCCCGGGCAAGCCAGCGCCGGCGATCGCGGGATGCGGATCTTCAGAACCGGCGATTTGGTGCGACGGCGGCCCGACGGCTTGTTCGATCGCATCGGGCGCAAGGACCGGCAGGTCAAGATCCGCGGTGCGCGGGTGGAGCTCGACGGCGTCGAAGCCTCGATTCGCCGTCACGCCGCCGTGCGCGACGTGGGCGTCGTGGTCCGCTCGGACGAAGACGGTGCGCGACTGGTGGCCTACGTCGAACCGCACGACCGAGCGGCCGATGACTTCCTCGGCGAGTTGGAGGCCATGATGCGCCGGACGGTCCCGCCGCACCTGCGGCCCTCGCGCTACTATGCGACGCCGCGCATTCCGCGTCTGCCCAATTCAAAACTCGACGGACTCGCGCTGCGCGCCATGGATCTGGCGAAGAGTCTCAACGAGGAAACCCGTGGCGCGCGGCGCAGCGCCATGTGGATCGAAAGAGATCCCGTCGAAATCGTCGTGGCGCATATTTGGCGCGACGTCCTCGGATTGCCGCTTGGCGGAGCCGATGATGACTTCTTCGATCTCGGCGGCGATTCGCTGCGCGCCATCACCATGACCGTGGAGCTCGAGAAAGCGTTGGGCCGCGAGTTGCCCATGAATCTCATCAATCAATCGCCCACCTTTGCCGCGTTCTGCGCAGCGCTTAAGGACAATGTGCGGCCCGTTTATTCCCCTCTTGTCGTCTTGAAACCCGGCCGCGGGCCGACGCCGGTGTTCTTCATTCACGGCGTGGGGGGCGGGGTGATGGAACTGTTCGGCATCGGCCGCAAGATGACCTGGCCGGGCGCGGTCATCGGCATTCAGGCGCGGGGCCTCGATGGCCGCGATCCGCCTCATGACAGCGTGCAGGCGATGACCGAGGAATATCACGCCGCCGTGAAAGCGCGACAGCCGCAAGGGCCGTATCTGTTGTGCGGCTATTCCTTCGGCGGCCTCGTGGCCTTCGAGTTGGCGCGGCGCATGAGCGAACAAGGCGACGAAGTCGCCTTTGTCGGCTTGCTCGCCACCTTGCCGCCGGGCCATCATTTCCTGCGACTGTGGACTTGGGGCTCTTATCTTTGCAGGCAAATCGCCCAGGGCTTCGCCGCGGGGGAACGGCCGGCCGAGATGCGGGAGCCGCGCGCATATGACGCCGCGCCGTCGGCATTGCGCAAGGTCAAAGCGAGCGCCTTGTCGGCCTCGATCCGCTACCGGCCGGGAAAATACCGCGGCGCATTGACGCTGTTCGAGCCGGGCAGTCGCGACTTGCGCCTGCCCTCCTCGGCGCGGCTCTGGCGCCGCCACGCCGCTGCGCTCAAACACTACAGCCTGCAAGGCCGCCACGACGACATGTTGCACGGATCCAACGCCGACGCGGCGGCTGCGCTATTGACCCGCTGTCTCGAGGAGTCGCTCGTGATGGCGCCGAGCGATGCTCGTATCGCGAACGCCTTGTAATAACTACAATTCTTACCGTCAACGGAATCGGCGCTCATTCGTTTTTGCAGTTGCGGCCAACGCGCGCGTGTAGTTCCATGCCCTGGAGGTTGTATATGAAATTCTATGGTCTGGCGCTCCAATCGCGCTTAACGTCATGGGCACTTCTCGCATCCTTGCTGGCACTCGCCGCTTGCGATGACAATCATCACCACTACGCATGCATCAACTGCGGCGCTACCGCGACGCCCTACGAGGTGTCGTTGGGACTGGTCGCCGGAAATTTCACGAACAATGGTGACACCTCGCTGATCGCGACCAGCACCATCCTCTACAACCCGCAAGTCAATGCCGGTAATCTCAAGACTTACCTGTCGAGCGGCCCCGGTGCCTTTGCCGCCCCGGTGCTCATCGCGGATGGCGACGACCCGCTGTATCTCGCTACCGCCGATCTCAATGGCGACAAACTGCCCGACGTCGTCTCCGCCAGTTACAGCGACGGCACGCTCTCCGTATTCTTCAACAGCGCGCAAAGTCCGGGGACCTTCAGCACGCCCCTGGTGCTGTCATCCCCGGGCGCCTCCCAGGTTGCGATCGCGGACATGAACGGCGACGGCCTGCCTGATATCGTGTCGGCCGATTTCAATGTGTCGCTGTTTCTGCAAACCTCTCCCGGCGCATTTGCGAGTCCCGTCAGCTTGTATTCGGGCGGCGCGAACTGGGTCGCAGTCGGCGATTTGAATGGCGACGGCGCGCCCGATGTGGCCTTGACGGATAACGTCGGCGTCAAGATCCTGCTGCATACCGGAGCTGCGAGCGCGACGACCTTCGCGGCCCCGGTGACCGTATTCACGCAAACGGTCAACGCCAACGCGGTGGGCGCGAATCTCATTGCCATTGCCGATGTGAATGGCGACGGCTTGAACGACCTCGTGATCACCGACCCCGGCCCCACGGGCGGCGCCGCACCCACGGTGTCGGTGCTGCTACAGGACCCCGCGAACCACGGCCAATTCCTCGCCGCTGTGAGCTATCCCATCGCGCCCGGGAGTGTTCCGACCTCGATCATCGTGACCGACGTCAACGGCGACAATCATCCGGATATCGTGATCGGCGGCAGCACCGCGGTCAGCGTGCTGCTGCAGGTCGCAGCCACGCCCGGTACCTTCGCGGCGGCGACCAACTACGCCGTGACGAACGCCAATCAAATCGCGATCGCAGACGTCAACGGCGATGGTCATCTCGATATCGTCGTCGGGACCGGCGTCACGCATACGCTTCAGAGTGGCGTGGTCTCGAACAACCCCGGCGTGTTGCTGCAAAGTGCGGCCTCCCCCGGCACCTTCGGCTCGCTCGAGGATCTGCCGTAGCGTCGCGCTCAGCCCGCGAACTGCCCTTGCGGTCGCTGTGCGAGCTT
>CAYRAC010000268.1:0-5892 GCA_964422045.1 uncultured Steroidobacteraceae bacterium | reverse complement strand
AGTTCATGCAGCTCACCTTGCATCCTACTCCGCATCGGCGAGAATTCTGCGTTCGGTAGCGCACTTATGACGCCGCAATTATTTCGCAATAGCGGACCTGCTTCGTTGCTTAGCGAGCAGATGACGCGTAGTTTCAGTCGGACGCGCGGCTCCGGCGGATACCGATCATTGCGCTCACGGCGTATGCGATGCGTGGTGATGATCTCAAGGCGGCACAGGCCGGCTGTGACGGCTACATCATCAAGCCAATCGATACGCGTGTATTCGGTGGACAAGTCAGGCGAATGATCGAAGCGGCCAGGGAGCGGTCGACCACATTTCAAACGCGTTGAAATGTTATGGTCGACGCTCGCTGCATGTTTGCAGATCGTTGGTGGCGTCGTCGAACTGCAAGTTGTCAACGTGCCGGCGCATCTGTTCGTATAGGGCCTCGCCCATGAGTCGTCGAAGTTGCGGTGCCATGGATTTGAAGCGGTCCACGGCTGACAAGCTTTGGGTCCGTAGAAGCGAACTGAGCTCCTCGATCGCCTGAGGAGCCAATTCTTTGAGTGAGCTTGCGGGAGGCGGCAATGCTCGGAGACGCGCCGCCGCGAATACGGGCTCGGCATTGTCGATCAAGCGCTGCATCTCGCTCTTGAGAGCGGCCGTCAGCTGCACGGCTTGATCCATATCGCCGGTGGTACACGTCGTCTCAATCTGACCGCTCAACCCGTACACGGTTTTCGCTCCAAGCATACACGCGCCGCCACGAAGCTTGTGCATCCGCCGCACATGCAGGCCGACCGCACGCGGATCGTGGAGATTCGCCGGCAAGTCGATGGTGGCGAATTCCTCGAGAAGCCGGCCGAGCATCGCCGTAAAGAGCGGCACATCACCGCACCAGCGGGCACTGGCATCGGCGGTATCGATACCGTCAATCTGCGGCCAACTCACATCACGCGCGGGGGGTGGCGCGACGGCCGAGGAGGGTGTCGTCCGTTGCCGAAAGATGTTCGGCCGAGCATGTTTCAAGAGCATCCGCGTCAAACTTTGCGCGTCGAATGGCTTACAAATGAAATCAGTCATGCCGGCCTCTGCCGCGCGATGTCGTTCACTGGTGAGGGCACCGGCCGTGACGGCAATGATCGGCAGATGCACCAGTCCGAGCTCTGCGCGAATGAGCCTGGTCGCGTCGTAGCCGTCAAGAATGGGCATTTGCAGGTCCATCAAAACCACGTCGAACCCATCCGGCTCGGCGCGTAGGCGCTCGACCGCCTTCTGTCCATCGGTTTCGAGACACACTTGCACCCCATCGAGCTCCAGTATGCGTTTTGCAACTTCCAGGTTGATGTCGCTGTCGTCCACCACCAGCGCGCGCACGCCGAGCAATACCCCCTGGGCGTGGGCGAAAGTCGAGTCGTGCGAGGCGGATAGGTCAGACAATGCTGCGGGAACAAAGGGTAGCGTCACGGTGAAGGTACTGCCGACGCCTAGCGCGCTCTCAAGTTCCACCGTCCCGCCTAACAACCCGCTTAGCTGCTTGACGATCGAAAGCCCCAATCCAGTTCCTCCGTAGCGGCGCGTAATCGAGGCATCCGCCTGCGCAAAAGGAGCGAATATCGTGTCCTGTGCTTCCTTGCTGATGCCGATGCCGGTATCCGCAACGCTGAAGGAGACTGTGGTGTGCGTCGATGCATCCGAGCTCTGGTTTACAGTGAACCGGACGCCTCCCTCATACGTAAAGCGGATTGCATTGGAGAGAAGATTGACCAAGATCTGTCGCAGGCGGGTCGGATCACCGATCAGCGCCTCGGGAAGTTCGGCCGGCGTGTCCATGCTAAAGCGAATGCCCTTGGCATCGGCTTGAACCAACATAATTGCGGCAACCTCGCGCAGCAAATTGGGAAGGCTGAATACGCTCGACTCCACCAACAGCTCGCTCGCCTCAATCTTCGACAGATCGAGAATATTTGTGATGATCGACAGGAGTGAATTGCTGGCCATCTCAAGCTTGGCAAGAAAGCCCGATTGTTCCGTGGTGAGAGGCGTGTGCCGCAACAAGTAAGATAAGCCGATAACCGCATGCATCGGCGTACGGATTTCGTGGCTCATATTCGCGAGGAAGAGGCTTTTAGCGCTATTGGCATTTTCTGCTTTGGCTTTCGCAAGGAGCAATGCCGCCTCATTTTCCTTCTGTCGGGTGATATCGTGCGCAACGCACACATAGCCCAGAATCTCTCCCTCCTCCGATCGCATCGAGGTAACAAGTAATGAGACGGTGACCCGGGTACCGTTCTTGCGCACGTACATACACTCATGGGGTTTGTCGAGCATGGACAGCTCGGTAATAGTGCTGTCTATATCCGTCTCCGCCTCCCGATCGGGTGCGAGGCGAAGTGTGCGACAGCATGCCTCTAGATCGGCAGGATCGTGAATTCGCGACAGAGTCTCGACGCCCACGACATCGGCGCTGGAGAAGCCCAGCATTCTTTCGGCGCCCGCGTTGAACACTCTAATATTCAGATGTCGATCGGTTGCGATGATCGATACCTCCGATGCCGCGTCGAGTATGGTGCGCAGCAGGGAGGCGGTTTCACGGCGCGCCACCATCTCACTGCGCCGCGAAGCGGTGACGTCGAAATTCACGCCCGTGGTCCGCAAAATACTGCCGTCCGGCCCGCGCACGGCGCGCGAGGCGACTTTGACGTGGCGGATATCGCCGCTGGGTCTGATTATTCGGAATTCCGAATTGAAATCCTGAATCCCTGAGAACGCCGCCTCGGCTTCGATCTGAAATCTGTCGCGATCCTCCGGGTGCAAGGCAACGAGCCAACTGGAGTAGTGTTTGGCTGCGCCAGTGTTCTCTTTACCGTAGATGCGATGCATCCAGTCGTCCCAGGTCAACACCCCGGTCGTCGCGTCCAATTCCCAAACGCCGATGCCTGCGGAATCTGCCGCGATGGAGAATCGTTCGCTCGATTCCTGTAGACTCCTCTCAATGGTCTTTCGGGCGGTAATGTCTTGCAGCGCACCCATGAGGCGCACCGGTTTGCCACTCTCGCATTCGCGTTCGCCAACCGAACGTACCCAGATGGCGCGCCCCTTGGCGGTCACCGCGGGCAATTCCAGATCCCAGGGACTCCCGCTCGCTTCGCACAGCGCGATTGCGTTTTCAATAGCGCGGCGGGCCTCGCCCTGATAGAAAGCGAGTATTGCGCTGATTTTCGGCACGTACCCAGGCTCCACCTCGTGAATCCGGTAGGTTTGCGGCGACCAAGTCAGAGCGCGAGTGCGCAGCTCGAACTCCCAACCGCCGACCCCGGCAACCATGCCGGTGCGCTCTAGAAACGCCTCGTTATAACGCAGCTTGATTTCCGTGGCCTTGGCGACGGAGATATCGGTGCCAATCGAGACGTACTTTTGCACGCGCCCATCTTTGCCGAGAAATGGCGCGATGATGCTGTCCACCCAGTGCAGAGTGCCATCCTTCGCGCGATTACAGATCTCACCGCGCCAGGGCTGGCCATTGGCTATCGTGTCCCACATTTGAGTCCAGAATGCGTGGCTGTGCACGCCCGAATTGACGATGCTGTGCGGGCGCCCCAATACTTCTTCGCGACCAAACCCGAGGATGCGGCAAAAATTCCCGTTGACGTAGGTTATGTATCCCTTGTCGTCTGTGACGGAGACCTTGGAATGCAAATCCAAGGTGCGAAGCAATGCTTCGTTGTCTCGCAGCGCGGCCGCCAGTTCCAGGCGATTCTTCGTGATCTCGCTGACGTCGTACACCAACGCATAGAAGCCGCGTACCGCGTCGTCTCGAATGTCCGGGATATAGTGCGTCAGCGCATGCCGGAAACCGGTGCCATCAGTTTGTGCCGTTGCTTGCTCGAAGGTCTGCGGCTCACCGCGCAGAGCCGCTTCGATGTGCTTAAGTTCCCGATCAAATCGCTGCGCGCCCAGCAGCTGACGAAGGTGTTGGCCGCGCAGCGATCCTGGCTTGGCGTCGAACCACAGCTCGCTGGCACGATTGGCGAAATGATTCACGAGATCCCTGTCCCAATACGCAATCATTGCCGGCATGGCATCAAGAATGGTGTGAAGATCGTTCTGCGCCGAGTCAAAGTTCGCCGTCGGCCTCGGCAAGAGTGGGTTGGCAGGCTCCCGTAATATGCTCGACAACTCTGCGGACGGACGCCGCAGGTAGAAGAACATCAGCACGGACAGCACCGCGGTGAGTGCCAATCCGGTAACCGCGGCATTGGACTCAGACAGGTGCAGAAAGCCTATACCAGTAAGCAAAATGCCACCGATGGCGACGACCAGCGCAGCAAGCATCGGAGTCCGCAGTGAGCCCGTGCCGGACAGCGCGGTGCGGATTTGAAGCAGGCGCCTTGCTAAGCCCACTGTACCTGGCGTTCTTCGCCGGCTGTCGTTTCGATATCTCGTATCAGAAAGGGTGTCTCGAGTTCCGCGATGTCCAACAGGCGGGCGTGGGCATGGCCCGCGAGCCGGGCGGAATGCAGCGCCTTATCAGCCGCGAGCAGCAGGTTATTCGCCAGCGAAGTCTTGTGCGACTCTTCGTCGCAGCGGAGCGAGACGGATGGTTGCAGCCAGCTGGCGCTGTTCTCGTCATAACACGACACCCCAATGCTGGCGGTCACGCAGCGCGCAGGAGCAGCACCTTCATGCGGTATCTTGAGTCCCGCGACCGCGGCGAGAATCCGATGGGCAATATATTCAGCGCCGCGTCGCGAGGTCTGTGGCAGCAGCACGCCGAACTGTTCACCACCGCAGCGGGCGACCAAGTCCGCCGGCCGCCGAGTAATCGACTTGATCGCGGCGGCGACTCTGCGCAGACACGCATCGGCTTTGGCATGCCCGTAACGTAGGTGGTATTGGCGGAAGAAATCGATATCGATGAGCAGCAGCGCGATCGGGTCACCGACTCGCAGGCCGCGCCGCCATTCTCGGTGCAGAGACTCATCGAACTGATGCAGACTCGCCACTCCCGTGATTGCATCCTTGCTGCCGGTGCGGCGCAATTCGTCGGCGGAGTGCTTCAAACGCAGATGCGTTTGCACGCGGGCGCGCAAGCGCGAGGACGTGAACGGTTTTGCGATAAAATCCGCCGCGCCCATCTCCAAGGCTGACTCCTCAAAGCCCGAGTCGCTGTGGCTCGTGATGAAGATAACGGGCACATTGATTGCGTCAGGCGTCTCCTTCAATGCGTCAAAGACTTTGAATCCGCTCATTCCGGGCAATTCGGCGTCGAGCAGGATCAAGTCGGGCTGCGATTCGTGGACCATTTGCAGCGCGTTTTCGCCGTTCGTGGCAAAGCGCAGGTCGCTTACCCCATTCAATATGCGGCCGATCAGGTAGATCGTACCCGGGTCGTCGTCTACAACTACGATTTTTCCGTCCATGAGAATGATTCCCTTTGAAGGGGAGGGAGAACCCCTCGTGTGATTATGTGAGTGCCCAGCGAGGAGTTCGAGCGGACTGCCGAACATACTCTACTGCCGATAGTTGCCTATCGCCATTGATTCGGCGCGATCGCCGACTACTTGAGTGAAACCCTATGACATCTGCCATGTGAAAGATTTAAACGCGTTGCGCCGGAAGTATTTGCGCGCCTCGTCACGAAATTCGCAACATGTCCCTAGAAAGGAACAACTAAACTCATAGACCTCGACGTGAATGCTGCGCCGCGACCGGGCGATTCCCGCGGGCCGGTATATTCGGGGCGTTTTCCAGTAAGTCGCGGTGATCGGAGTAGCGCAGATTAGTGCGTGCAGACATACTTGAAATGGTAGTAATTACAAAATCGGAGATCGGGGCATGATTGAACTGGGGACCATTCAGCGTCGACGCGGGGTGTCCTATTACCACCAGCTGTACCTGCTCCTCGCC
>CAYRAC010000267.1:0-5896 GCA_964422045.1 uncultured Steroidobacteraceae bacterium | reverse complement strand
CCTCGTAAGAGGTGAGATTATTGCTGTCGCCCTGCGGATAGTTGAATTCCTGCTGCCGCGTCTTGACGTAGACGTCGGTATTGGTGAGCTCGCCGAAATAGATCTCCGGCCGCGTCACCTTGAGTTCCGGCAACGTGCTCTGGATCGGCATGTTGCTCAGGATCAGCGTCGGCAGGCCTTCCGGCGTGAAGCCGTTGACCGGATTCATCGTCACGCCGTAGCCGTGGGTGTAGATCAGCTTCTCGTTGATCCAGTTGCGGCTGCTTTGCGGCAGCTTGTCCACATTGAGTTCGCGTGCGGCCAACATCATCTGGCGGACCGAAGACCCGACTTCATATCGATCGATGTCGATGCCGGGGAAGTCGTAGTAAGTCCGAATTTCCTGAATCTGGCGCAGCGTATCCTGTAACGCGCGCCAGTCCCACAGCCGTATGTTATCGAGCGTCGTCTGATTGTTGGCCGGTTCCACCGCCTCGATTCCCGTGTCGGCGGGAAAGGCGTGCGTCTCGATGCGATCGAGCGCGTAAGCCTGGCGAGTCATTTCTATGTTGTGGGTGATGAAGGGTCGCTCTCGCACCAGCTGGTTCGGTGCGACGATGAAGCCGCTCACATACCAGCGCACCGCGGCTAAGATCAGGTAGCAGGCGATGGCGGGAACTGCGGTCGCGAGCAGCCAGCGCGGCCGCGGTGCAACGACCGCAGCGATCCCGGCGATGATCGCGCCGACGACCAGCGCCACGGACACCACCAGCAGGCCGGTCAAGGTGACGTGGGCGTCCGTGTACGTGACACCCGAGAAGATGGTGCCATCCTGGAACAGCCGCTCGAAGCGTCCGAGGTACACCCGCACGCCTAGCATCAAAAAGAACGCGGCGAGGCTGATCGACAAGCCGCGCCAGAGTCGCGTCTGCGCGGCGGAAGATCGCCACTGCGGCAAGATACGCGCGCCGCCGGTGACGACAACGAACGCCCCCGCGATCAGGCTGGCGATGACCGACAGGGTCAGCAGCCATCCGGAGATGAGCTGCAAGGCCGGCAGCGTAAAGAGGTAAAAATCTAGCGATTGCCCAAAAATGGGGTCGGGCAATGCCGCGTTACGCGGTGCTTGCCAAAACAGGGCCAAGGTCATCCAGCGCTCCATCATGCTGGCGCCGGTTACGACCGCCATGCTCAAGGATAGGCCGAGCCCAATCAGCTTGAGGACAGGTTCGACCGGAAACGTTACCGGGCGCCGGTTGACGAGGATCGTGGCCCCAATCAGTTGGCCGAGCGAATTGGGCTTCAACGCCCGAAACACCGCATAGACCACCAGAAACGTGACGAGGGCAAAGGCTGCGAAAGTCGCGGCCTGAAGGCTGACCCGTGTCCAGAACACAGGCGCAAAGCCCAGCGATTCGAACCAGAGAGCATCGACGTAATACGAGGCGGCCGTGCTGCCGCCAAGGACCACAACACCCAAGGCCGCAAGCAGCCCGAAGCGCGCAACTCGGCCGCGGCGCCAGCGCCCGCCGCTGACGATGTCAGTGCGCTCTTGCTTCTTCGACGGATCGATCGACACAGCGAAGACCTCGTGCAATTTGCGACGCCGCGCTTTGACGGGGCATTCTGCGCTTGCAACCCGCTGTTTGTCGCCTCAGGGACCCCTATTACGCGCTCGAACTTCCGGCTTTCGAGCGAGTGCGCATGACTATCGCGATGATGAGAGTTTCCGCGCCCGCCACGATATTACTGCCGCTGTCCTTTTTCCCGCTCTCGTTTGGCCGCCGCCTTCCTCGCCTTGCGCCACGGCCACGCGTGCGCTGGCAGATCCAAGTACCCGACTCTGCCGAATAACTCGAATTCCTCGTCGGTTCCTACATGCCGGATGAACGGATAATTGGCCGGGACGTCATGAGGTGTGATATCCCACAACGTTCCGTCTTCGGTCTCCACGGCGCTGTGCGCCATCAACCGGATGCACTGCGCGTTTGGCCGCAAGTCCATGTAGACGAACCCGCGCACGTGCTTGTGCTGCGGTCTCTTAGCTACCCAGATTGCGACATTGTCGTGGCAGCGATTCACGGTCGGCGCCCACTCTCCGATGTGGACGACCCGGCGGCGCAGAGTGACGGACTGATGCAGTCGTTTAACTACTGATACCGCTAGGCGCGAGATGGCATCCGTGTCCACTTGCCCATTGTCCGTAACGGCAATAATGGGTCTCGATTCGTGCCTGCGCATCCACACCAGCGCGTCAATTAAATCGTCACTACGTTGATGATGCTTCTTGGCCATAACGAAAGCGTTGCGAGCGCCGGGTTGGTGATGCGACGGGGATAGCCATATTTGTCGCAATTGCCGAGATATGCCGGCGCCACCGGGTGTTAGCCTGTCTATGAAACTTAATAAATATCTGCCACGTTTCGATCGATGCACTGCTTCCGCCACGTCGCATAACGCATCCTTAGCTCGACGCAACCATGGATTGATGCTCGTGCGATCTTTGATTCGTAGCAACGCCGCCGCTGCAAAATCCCGCCGTCTATCGCAGGCTAAAAAGCGTTATGTCACAGTGGTGCCTCGCCGCGAGCCTTGCACGGCTCTTGGTGTGGATGATTCCTTTTTAGCGAAAATCGACTTACGCCAACTTTGCGTGCACAGGTCATCCATATCCGTGCTAGGTTATTGCGCGCCTTACGCATTTCTAAAGCAAGTCAGGCGACACCGCGGGCGCTTGTCGTTCTCAGGAGGGCCCTAGAATGGGAACTGCAAGGCGCGCAGGTCGGATCATTGGCGTTCTCATAATCATTCAAATGGTTGGCGGTGGAATGGTGAACTTCACCCTCGAGGCGCCGCTCTTCGGCGCGCCGGGGTTTCTTGTGAATGCCGCTTCCCACTCGCAACAGTTGGGTCTGGCGGTGCTCCTCGGGCTTGTTACGGAGGCATTGTGGGTCGGTATTGCGATCACCGCGTTCCCGATCTTCGGTCGACGCACCCAAACGATGGCGCTCTGGTTTATCGCGCTGGCCGTGGTAATCCTGGCTGTGGCCGTGGTCGAGAACGCAGCCATGATGTCCATGGTCTCCCTGAGCGAGGCATTCACGAAGGCGAGTGCTGCCGAGCGGGAACAGATTCAGATAGTCAAAATCGTCGTGGCCTCCGCGCGAAACTGGGCGCATTACATGGCACGGATCTTCGACGGTAGCGCGATCTTCGTGTTCTACGTCGTGCTGTACCGATTCGCATTGGTTCCGCGTGCACTCGCCGGCTTCGGTCTGATCGCGGTGACGCTGATGGTCACGGCGGTTGCGATGCCGCTCTTTGGACGTGACGTTGTATTTCCGATGCTCGCGCCCCTTGGAATGAGTCAACTAATTCTCGCGGTATGGCTGATTACGAAAGGCTTTCGAGGTCAGCCGAGCCCCGGGGTCCACCCAAGCGACTTCTGACTGGTCGTTCGCTATCCGCCGGCCCCTTATCCGCGGCGGTTCCACCGGTTCTCGACACGTTCCCGCCTGTCGCCGGTGTCCGCTTTGAGACCCTCAATATAGGCCCGCCACGAGCAACTAATTCATATCGAGAAGGGAACGCCGTGTTGCGGGTTGCCCGCGGCCTAGCGAGGGCCATCGCTGTTCCAGGTATCGCGAATGTAAAGCCACTTGCCGTTGACCTTGCGCGAGACCGACATGAATTTTCCGGTGCTCGTCGCACCATTGGCCGAGGTGTATTTGGTCCTGCCCGACGACCAACCCAGATTCCCGGATACCCCCTGCGTTGATTCTACGATCACATCCGATTCGCCCGATTTCAGACCGGCGATATCCGCCGCGTAATATTTGCGAATGGCGTCGCGGCCCTTGGCTTGCGGCGCGTCCGCCGGGAGCAGTACCGCGTCCTCGGCGTAGAGCGCGACCACCGTTTCGAGATCGCCGTTCCAGTAGGCCCGCATAAAAGTCGTGCGGCGGTGTCGGTCACGGTCGGCGCGGACGCGGAGGCAGCAATGACAATGAAACCCATTGCGGCCAGCACGATTCTTCCTGCAATCTGCATGGTAGTTCTCCGGAATCTCGAAATATTCATAGTACATCGCGTCGGGGGTGCCAGGCGCGGCCAAACTTGCAGCGGAGTGTCTTCAGTGGTCAAAACTGAGCGTGTGCATATCGTGATCACCGCGTCCGAATCGCCGGCCTCCCGTATTGAGACTTCCGGGAACTTCATATCAAGGATTGATAATGCTTTCGAGTAAACGTCGCTTCGTTGCGGTGCTCTGCATAGTCGTATCCTCGATGACTAGTTGCGGTCGGTCGGATTCGGGCAGCAAACCCACCCAATCGGCCGAGAATGGCCAGGACGACAAGGTCGTCAACCTTTACTTTTGGTCTGACTACTTGGCACCCGACACCCTCACGTCATTCGAAAAACTGACCGGCATCAAAGTCCATCTCTCGTATTTCGACAGCTACGAAACGCTTGAGGCGAGGGTGTTGGCTGGACATAGTGGTTTTGATGTCGTCCTTCCCGGGAACGGCACATTTAGGCGAGAAATCCGCAGTGGCGCCTATCTGCCCCTCGATAAGACTAGGCTGCCGAATCTCGTCAATCTCGATCCGGCCATCATGTCAATGGCCGCGCTCGGTGATCCGGGAAACACCTATGGCGTCGTGTACATGTGGTCCAGTTTGGGCATTGGCTTCAACAAGAAGTTGATTGCCGAACGCTTGCCCAACGTCCCTCTCACGAGTTGGCACCTGGTCTTTGATCCAGTCTTTGCCGCGAAACTGGCGCCCTGCGGAATCAACTTCATCGACGACCCTGTCGCGGTAGTGCAGCTGGTACTCAAGTATTTAGGGAGAGACCCCAGCGTACCAAGTCCTCAGGATTTCGCTGACGTCGAGAAGGTATTGGTTAAGATACGTCCCTATATCCGCAACATCGATACTTCGGGTGAAATAAATGCCATCGCAAACGGTGATATCTGCATTTCACTTGGCTATAGCGGCGATTTCGTCCAGGCAAACAAGCGCGCAAAGGAGGCGAAGAACGGCATTGAACTCGAGTACGTTATCCCAGAGGAAGGGTCTTCAGTCGGGCTTGATCTGTTGGCCATACCCAAGGACGCCCCGCACCTTAACAACGCCTACCTGCTGATCAATTACCTGATGAATCCGCAAGTCGTGGCCAATATTTCCAATGCCATCGGCTTCGCAAACGCCAACTCCGCGGCGACGCCACTGCTCGACGCGGCCATCGCTTCGAACACATTCATCTATCCGACGCGCGCTCAGCAACAGCGGTTGTTCACGGCCCCGGAGGTCTCTAGCGAACAATCCCGTACCATTACGCGAATATGGCAGAGGTTCAGAACGGGACAGTGACGGAGAACACAATCAGGAAGGCGGCCCGCTGCCTGCAACTCACCATCTCGACACCCGTCGACCTCGGCGTTGCGCCGCCCGCGCTTTGCTCTCGCGCTTGTGTATTGACCAGGTTATCGCGCACAAGACTGTGGTGAATAATCATCCAGTTGCTGCCCAGATCGCGTCAACTACGCCACAATTGCATCCGAACCGACAATGGCCTGCTCGCCGCGGATCTCGCACTCACTGCCCGGGTGGTCTGCATGAGATAGGATTGGAGCCCTACCATCTGGGAGTGACGCAATGGTCCGCATCAAGCCGATGAACCTTGAGGGCTCACTCAATGCCTGTGCAGTCAGCGAGTGCAGACTCGATGTGCACAGCGCGCGATCCGGCCTCCGAGTGCTGATGGTATGCGCGCTGGTCTGTAGCCTCACCTGCGGCTGCGGGGGCGGAGGGGGCGGAGGCAGCGGCATCAGCGGGACGACTCCGCCGCCGCAACCGACCACCGCATCATTGCTGGCCGTCACGAATGCGACGGCCGGAAGCATCGATCTTCT
>CAYRAC010000266.1:0-5951 GCA_964422045.1 uncultured Steroidobacteraceae bacterium | reverse complement strand
GAGCCGCGATTGAACCAATAGACCGAAATGCCCTCGGCCGCGGCTTCGAGCAGCAAGGCATGCGCATCGGCGGAGCGCTGCCGCGCTTCCGGACTCAATTGCACCTTCGCGCCGTAGCGCGCCACTTGCACGACTTGCTCGATGGTTAAATCCCGTCCGGTGAGCACCACGGTCTGGTCGGCCATGCTCGGGACAATGGGGCGATAGGCAGCTGGGGGTAAGGCGTCGGCATCGCAGAACAAGGCGAGCGCCGCGATTGCGGCAAGAGCGCCGAACAGGGCACGTGGTTCAAACGGCTTCATGGCTACCTAGGGTTGTCGACTCGCGCTGCCCGCCAAAGGCCCGAGCACCTCTTTCAATGGTCCGAGCCAGGGTTCGAAATGCCGCCACTGGTCGAGGCCTTCTTTGAATATGGGCCGGCGGACCTGCTCGGAACTTGCGGTTCTGATGCTGCGCTCGGTCTTGTAGAATTCCACGCACTGCGGCTCGAATTCAAGACCGCAGAATTCGAGAATGCGACGAACGCTGGTGTCGAGATCCTCGACCACCGCTTCGTGCTCGACCCGCAGCACTTTCCCCGGCAGCACCGACTCCCAATGACTCATGAGTTCAACGTAGGTTCGATAGTACCGGCCGATCTCTTCGAGTCCGTAGGTGAAGTCCTGGCCTGCTGCGAACAATTGCTTGAAGTTGCTGAAACAGCAGGCCATGGCATTGCGTCGCGCATCGATGATTTTGGCGTTGGGCAAAATCAGGTGAATCAGGCCCAGATGGCGGAAGTTGTTCGGCATCTTGTCGATGAAGCGCGGCTTGCCGGTGCGATAGCTGCCGGCCTCGGCCAGGTATTTCTCGCCCAACTTGCGAAATTCCGCAGGCTTGAGCTCGGCGAGCACCTTCGGGTAACGCGGGTTCTCGCTGTCCGGCTCACGGCCCTGCAGTTCGAGCACCAGGCGCGGGATGGTGGCAAGTTCCATGGTCCCTTCGACTTGCGAGTGCGAGGCGAGTATTTGTTCCAACAAGGTCGAGCCGGAACGCGGCAAACCGACGATGAATATGGGCGAGGAATCGTCGGATCCGACGCCCTGCCGCGCGGCAAATAGTTCGCGCGTGCAAATCGCCTTCTGCAGGCGGGTGTTGCGCTCGACCGGCTCCGCGCGGTAGCCGGTCTCCGCTCTCTTCAGCGTGTTGCCGCGAGCGTAAAAGCCGAACGATTCGGCATATTCGCCGCGGTCTTCGAGTGCCTTGCCGAGCGCGAAGCACAGGTGGTAGCGGTCGACCTCGCTGGTCGCCGCCGCCGCCTGTTGGGCGCGCATCCGTGCAATCTCAGCGTCCGAGAAGCGATAGGTCTTGAGATTGGCGAGGCTCCAATACGCATCGCCGAAGCTTGGATGAGCCGCCGCGGCCTCGCGGTAGGCCGCAATCGCCTCCGGCTGGTGCCCTAAGGCCTTGAAGCAATGGCCGATCGACAGGTGCAGCTCGCCGGCTTGCATCGCCCCGGGCGCATCGGCGATAAGTTCGCGGTAGATCTCGAGCGCTGCTTGATGTTCACCGAGACCCACTCGCGCGGTCGCGTGGGTCGTGCGGTAAGCGCGATTGTTCGGGTCAGCTTGCAGCAACTTCTCGAGCTCGGCGACGGCCTGCACGTGCTTTTGGCGCCGCAGCAGCGCCACGGCGTAGTCGTAGCGGGCGGCCTGATAATCCGGTGCGAGGGCGAGTACTGCCTCGAGCAGTACATCGGCGTCGTCCAACACGTCGCGGGCGAGACCGATTCGCGCCAGCAGCCGCATGGCTTCGACATGGTTGCCGTGCTTGAGCAAATACGCGCGCACGATGGCCTCGGCGGGCGCAAGTTCACCGTCGGAAAAGAGTGCTGTCGCGGTGACGATCTCGGCCGGCAGTGTCGCGAGCGTCGCGACGTGTGCGGCGGCTGTCGCCGCGTTCTCCGGCTGTCCGGCCATCTGGTAGAGCGATTGCAGCGTGCGCCAGCTGGCCGGCAGGGCCGGATTGATATTCACGGCGGTCAAGAACGCCTCGGTCGCGCGCGGTGCATCGCGCAACGCGACATAACAATGCCCGCGCTCCTGGAAGCCGCGGCTGAAGCGAGGATACAGCCGCAACAGCCGCTCCAGAGTGGCGAGCGCCTCGGGGATTTTGCGCAGGCCGCGCTGGCTCACCGCGATCATGTAGATGACGTCGCGGTTTTCCGGAAACTTGCCGGCCAAGATTTCCGCCGCGCTCATGGCGGCGGCGAAATGATTGCGCTCGAGAAGCGCTCGAATGCGCAGGACTTCCACCTCGACGGGGGATGAGGTGGGGGTAGTAGCGGCTGCTTGCATCACTTCCAATGAAAAGGCGGGCCTCAAGCCCGCCTTTTATTCTACTGCCTCCGACTGCCGGTCCTTAGAATTTATAGCCGAAATCGATCCCTATAATTCGCGGACGCAGCGGAGTTGCCGCCACGACGAACTGAGCCGTATTGGTGAACAGGTCGACATTTTTGTTGAACAGGTTCTGCGAGAACAAATGCACGTTCCAGTTGTCTTTCGCGACACCCGCCGAGGCATCGTAGTCCGAATAGGCCGGATTTTCGAAGCGCAGCAACGTCGTCGTGACACCCTTGGCCGAGATCGCCGGATTGCTGCCCGACTGCGTGAACGAATGTCCGACATGCTGGCCGCCAAACTGCACGAAGGCGTTGTAGGTGTCCATGGTCCAGTCGTATCGAGCGCGCAGGTTGAACTGAATCGGCGGCGAGTTGGCGCTCGGTGACCCTTCCGGCCCGAACAGATTGCTAATCGGCACGCAGTTAAGGCCCGAGCTATTGCATTTCTCGGTGATGGGTTTGCCGAAATTGACGCTCGAAGGATTGGTGTCGATCAAATTCGGCGAGTTGGTCTGCACGCTCGAATTCCACGACGCGCCGCCCTGCACGGTGAGCCCTTGAAATAGGCGCGCCACGAGGGATGTCTCGACGCCGCGAATCCGGAAATCCTGGCCGTTGTCGCCGAATGCCAGGTTGCCGGTTTCGGCTGGGTCGAAGAACCCAATCTGCACGTTGTTCCAGTTCTCCTGGTAAACCGCGCCGTTCCACTGGAACCTGTGATCGAACCATTCCGTCTTCCAACCGATCTCTTTGTTGGTCAGCTGGTCGGATTTGTAATAATTGGGTATGGCGAATTGCGGTTTGCCGTCCGGACCGTCGATGTAAGCAGCAACGCTGGCCTCCTGGCGATTGAAAGCACCCGGTCGAAACCCCTGCGACCACGTGGCATAGACCATCGCATCCGGTGTGACATGCCACGTGATGTTGCCGCGGCTCTTGCTTCCGGACTCCGTCGCGGAGAGATTGCCGGCGTTAAGATCGGTTGAATCCGCGGTGCAGCCGCCCGGAATCACGCCGGCCTCGTAGCAGCCGAAGCTGCTGGTGACGCTGCCGGTGAAGGTGTTCGTAAATCTAAAATGACGTGTACCCGCCGTCACGGTCAGGACCTTTGGAATGATGTCGAAATCGACTGACGCAAACTCGGCCAGCTGCTTGAGTTGACGCTGGGTGTCCTCAAAGAACGCCGTACTGTCGTTTTGCTCACCGGGATTCTCGACGCTGGCACCGTGCGCGGTGCCTACATTCGTCAAACACCCAGTATTGCCGGGCGTCCCCGGTGCGGTGTTCGAGGTACAGTCGGGCAGCGTCTTGTAGTACCAGTCGGTCTGGTCGAAGAGCTTATTCGTTTCGTAGAAAACGCCGATAATGCCGCGGATTCGCCAGTCATCCGGCGTGCTCAGGCGAACCTCGTTGCTCAGGTGCTCGTTGCGTTCGGTTTCCCGCCACGTGCTGCTCGGCGAGTAGCAGGTAGAGGTGAGCGTGGGTTGAGATTTGGTGGGCCCAAAGCACTGGTAGTAGTCGGCGTAAGCGCCGCGCGCGTAGTTCGTGTAGTCGGCGACCTGACTGACGTGGCGCACCAGATATCCGCCGGTATAGACGAGTTTTAAGTCCCCGAGCTTGCCGTTCACGGTCCACGCGGTGTTTTCGAATCTGTCCTTGTCGTAGGCGTCGTTGAACAGCGTGACTTCGAGCGGAGCGAGCTTCACGCCGTCGGAGGAGTAGGGCATCTGATAGAAAACGCCTTCCGAGTCCATGTTTTGGTAGGACTGCGACAGCAGGATATCCCAGTCGTCGTTGATCTTGAGCAGCGCTTCGGCACGGCCGCCGGTGTAAGTGACCGGATTGATCGCGCGTCCAACCACTGAATTGTTGTTGATGACCGTTGAATTCGCCGGCACACCGCCGCCCGGATTATGGGCATAGCCGATACCGACGTCGGTCGCTTGACGGGTGAACGTTCCCGGCACGTTGTCGATGTAACCACCGCGGCTATCGTTGTAGATCACCGCACGCACGGCGAGCGTATTGGCGATCAGCGGCAAATTGAGAACGGCCGATAAGTTGGTATTCGGGTCGCCGTGCGCCGTGATGCCGTAGCCGGCATCAACGTTGCCTTCGGTCACGTCGATCTTCGGCTTGTTGGTAATGTAGCGGATCACGCCTGCCTCGGCACCGGCGCCGAACAGGGTGCCTTGTGGGCCTTCGAGAACCTCGATGCGCTCGAGGTCGGCCGCGTAGACATCCAGGTTTCGCGCCGGCAGCTGACCGGATTGTTCGTCCAAGTAGATCGCGACGTTCGGAAATCCCCCGATCGTGCCGCTCGACTGGCTGCCCGCGTTACCGACGCTCAAGCCGCGCATGTAGATGTCGCCCTGGCCCGGCCCGTTGGAAGCCACCGTCACATTGGGCAAATACCGCACATAGTCATCGAAGGTCGCGACGCTCAATTCCTTCAAGGTCTCCGCCGTCAGCGCCTGGATGGTGATCGGCACGTTTTGAATGCTTTCCGAGCGCCGCTGAGCGGTCACGGTGATCTCTTGAATCGAGTCGGCCGAGGTATCCGTGTCGGTGGCCGCAGCCGGGGCGGCGTGGAGGAGCCCAGCGGGGGCGCCGCTCAGAATTGCGGCAATCGCATAGGATAACTTCTGATTTGAATTCATGCGTCGATCCCTTCCCTATATGATGACGGTGACCGTCATTTGTAATGATTCAGAGAATAGCATCGCCCCGGCAAAGCGGAAGCGCTATTTTGTTGTGGGCATACATCGGGCATATGCCGATTTTCGATTTGGGCATGCGAAAATTCGATTTCAAGCGCCGTCGCCCCCTAGCTGCGTGGGAAACCCGGGAGCACGCAGCGGCGTGCCGACCGCGTCCTCCAGCAATTTGACGATCATGGACGACCAGGCGCTGCCGCCATACTTGGCGCGACCCTCGATGAAGGTTTGTTCCATGACCGCCGCAAGCCGCAACGGTACCCCGAAGCGACGTCCGAATTCGACCGCGAATCCGGCGTCCTTGCAGGCTAAATCCATTGTAAAACCAATGTCATAGCTGCCATTCAAAATGACCTGGCTCTCGGTCTCGTGAACGAAGCTATTGCCCGAACTCGCGGCAATTGCCGCATACGCCGAGCCTAGGTCGACACCCGCTTTGGCGCACAGCATCAGCGCCTCGCCGGCCGCGATCAGGTGGATGAAGGCCAGCATATTGGTGACGACCTTGGTCACCGCGGCCTGCTCGATTCCTCCCAAATGGATGACCCGGCCACCCATCGCCCGCAGTGCCGGCTCATGCCTTGCGAATACTTGTTGCGCGCCGCCAACCAATACGGTGATGTCGCCGGCCGCCGCGCGATGCACCCCCCCGGTTACCGGGCAGGCCAACGTGGCAATCCCCAACCCGTCTGCCCGGGCGGCGAGCCCCTCCACCTCGGCGAAGTCATTGGTGCTCATTTCGATCCAGGTGCTGCCCGGCCGCAGCGCCGGCAATGCAAGATCCAACACCGCGGCGGTGGCAGCCGGCGAGGGGAGGCAGGTGATCAAGCCGTCGCAGCTGCGCGCAAGGT
>CAYRAC010000265.1:0-5954 GCA_964422045.1 uncultured Steroidobacteraceae bacterium | reverse complement strand
TATGTGCCCTCGTGGTCCGAAGGTACGCGCCCAACCATGGGGGTAGTGGCGCTTTAGAGACGCCCCTGCGATCCCTGATCTCAGCGAGGCGATGTGAGAATACCGTCCTCGATATCGTGAAGCACGACGCTGCATGACGACTCACATGTGGGCGCTTGTTCCCTCATAATTAGCGCTGGATCTGGAACACAGAGGTGATGCTCCATGCGTTTGACTCCCTTGCATCCGCTGTTTGGTGTCGAGGTACATGAGGTGGATCTGCGGGCGGTCGATCGGACCTCAGGCTATGCGGAGATTCGCGACGCGTTTGAGGAGCATTCGCTGTTGCTTTTCCGCCGGCAGAATCTCGATGACGAAGCGCATCTGTCGCTTGGCGCCCTTTTCGGTCCGATCGAAGATCGGTCGATGGGAGGCAACGATCCCAAGCCGCGGATGGCCAATGTCTCGAATCGTCTCGAGAGTGGAGTGATCTCCGCGCCCGACAGTGCACACACGCTGGACCTTATCGCCAATCAGCTCTGGCATACGGACAGCACGTTCCTACCCGTACCGTCGCTCGCCAATATCCTTGCCGCGAGGGTCCTGAGCTCGCGCGGCGGCGAGACCGAGCTGGCGTCCACCCGCGTTGCCTGGCGTGAACTGCCGGAGGCGCTTCGCGCCCGGGTGCGCTCGGCGGTGTTTCGTCATCGCTTGACTCATTCGCGGCAGAAGATCTCGCGTGAGCTTGCCACCGGGGAAAGATTCACGCGCTGGAGCGAGCAGGCCTGGAAGGCCCTGTGGCGTAATCCCGTGAACGGTCAAGAGGCGCTGTACATTGCCTCCCACGTCTGTGCGGTCGACGGCTTGGATGACGAATCTGGCCAAGCGTTCGTCGACGAGCTCATGGCGTTCGTTACTCGCCCAGGCCGTGTCTATACCCACCAATGGCAGCCTGGCGATGTGCTCATCTGGGACGAGCGTGCCACGGTGCACCGCGGTCTACCCTGGCCGTACGAGGAGGAGCGCACGCTCGCCAGTATCTGTGTCTCTGCGCAGGAGATCGACGGGCTGGGCGGCCTGCGGCCTTAAGCGGTGCTCCGCCCTTTCGCTCTAGGGAGAATTCGCGATTTCGTTGCTTACGCGCGTTTAGCTCTTCGCTGCACTGATCCCGCGGGTCTTGAGTGCTTCCTTACTGCGTTCGGCGGGCATACTCAGCATCGAAGAGCTGTTCGAGATTCGAAGAGATGCCGCGCATTTCGTCTACCACTTTCTTGGCCCAGGCGCAGTACTCCGCGCGGCGTTCGTGCGGCCAGTCAACCGGGGGTGATCGGTTCATATCCCGGACGTTGCAAATCTTGTCGGCGAGCTTCACGAACTGCGCCTGCCGACTCAGAGATCCGGCGTGCTCAATTTGCATCCGCTTGCGGACCTCCTTGTCGAGAGACTTGTCGTCAGTCACTTCGACGACAACGCCTGTGATTTCGGGTCCGAAGGCCGCGTTGAGTTCCTCCGAGGTAGTGTCGGTGTCCTCGATCGTGTCGTGCAGCAGCGCTGCGGCGAGGACCACAGCGTCCAAGATGCCAGCTTCGTTGGCGAGCACGTTCGCGACCGCAATGGGGTGGTTGATGTAGGGGCTCGCATCTCTGCCCTTACGGCGTTGGTCGCGGTGTTTATGGGCCGCGAAGGCGCTCGCGGCGACTACAATCGCAATCGGGTCAGAGGGGTTCTGCATACGGATCTCTAGGTAATTGGTGGCGTATAGGCGCCAATGACCGCAGTGAATCCAATTCAACGTCAATCCTATTCTAACGGGAATATCTTCCCGGAATCGACGCTTCCCACTTGGATTGACCCGATAAATCATATTTGGCATGCCCGGTCACGACGGTTCCGATCATGTAATGGCACCCGTTCCATGAGACGTCACATGCGCTGATTGCTAATGTGGAACAAGCGACGTTCCTACTTTTTCCCACCGATATTTCTTGTGATCAACTGAAAGACAAATGTATTGGACCCTTCCACGCAAGCTGGAAGTTCGAAAACGCGGCTCACACACTGGCTTGTTGGCAGTCTCTCATTACCCAATGCTGCCGGTCGCGAACGTCGGCTTCCGGGAAGCAATTTCCCTTGGGTATCTCCTTGCGATGGCCTCACCGGCTGCAGTGCGTCGCGGTCTTGTTCGTAATCTTCCAGGCACCATCGATCCGAACCAAGTTGTGAAAGTCGATCCAACCGCCACCAGATTTCTCTGAGTCAAAATTGAGCTGGACTGACGCCGCATCTCCAACCTGGATGACCGAGACGATACGACCCACTACATCCCAACCGGGCGGCGCAGCCCATCTGTCAAAGTCCTCGGAGACCAGATGCTTGTGAAGTCCGCCATCGGCATCGATGAAAAAGATCCAGGCGTCATCGTCAAATGCTTCGTGTAACTTGCTGACGTCATTATCGTTGAAAGCGTCAATGTAGAGGCGGATGACGCGAACTATGGCGTCATAGTCGACTGTTCTCTGGGTCATCTTAATCTTTCCCTACCGAGGAACGGCGAATTACAAGCTACCTGTGAGACTACGGAGCGCTATCGCTGTTCCAGGTATCGCGAATATAGAGCCATTTGCCGTTGACCTTGCGCGAGACTGACAGGAACTTCCAGGTACTCGTCGTACCATTGGCCGCGGTGTCTTTGGTCCTCCCCGACGACCAACGCAGGTTTCCGGATACACCCTGTGTCGACTCTACGATTACTCCCGAATCGCCCGGCTTCAGACTGGCCATATCCGCCGCGAAGTATTTGCGAATGGCGTCGCGGCCCTTTGCTGCCGGAGCGTTCGAAGGGAGCAACACAGCGTCCTCGGCGTATAGCGCTACCACCGTTTCGAGATCACCCTTGTAGTTGGCTTGCATAAATGTCTGGTCGGCGGCGCGATTCTCCTTGGAATCTGCATCGTAGTTCTCCTTGTTGCTCGTGCGTTGGCAAATCAAGACCCTGATGTATTAATGTTACACGGGAATAGTCGTCCCGGAGAGTCCGCTTTTTTGGTTAGGCAATTCGGCGCGTTACTGACACCTCGCGCGCGTCCTCAATGATCTCGATGGTCACGGTGTATCTTTATTGCCGGCATTCTACGGGACCGGGCGGCGCCGTTTGATCAACGAGGCGCCCGACGTTGATCTTTGCGCCGTTCTTGACACCTAGCAGCCTGTCGGGTTTAGTAGCCGTGTGAAATGCGCGATACTCATGTCAGTGCCCTCAGGTGAATGAACTCATGAGCAACTTTCGACCGATCAATCGCGACACCGGATTTTTGTTGCCACCGTCGGTGGATGAATGGCTGCCACAGAGGCACCTGGCGCGCTTTGTGGTCGAAGTCGTCGATGGACTGGATCTGTCGGAGCTGGTTAAAGCCTACCGCGGGTCGGGTGTGGCCTCGTATCACCCGGCGATGTTGCTCGGACTGCTGGTGTATGGGTATGCGACGAGGGTGTTCTCGAGTCGAGCGATCGAACGGGCGACGTACGACTCGGTGGCGTTTCGGTTTATAGCCGGCAACGAGCATCCCGATCACGATACGATCGCGGGCTTTCGCAAGCGCTTCCTGCCGCAAATTGCAGCCTTGTTCCTCGAGGTGCTGAAGCTTGCGGGCACGATGGGGATGCTCAAGATGGGCACCGTCGCCTTGGATGGCACGAAGCTGCACGCCAACGCGAGCCGGCACAGCTCGCTCTCGTACGGGCATGCGAAGAAGATCGAGAAGCAGTTGAAGAAAGAAGTGAAGCAGCTGCTGCGGCTCGCCGAGCAAGCCGACGGCGTCAATACGCCTGACGGGATGTCGATCCCCGAGGAGTTGGAGCGGCGCGAATCGCGCCTGGCGGCGATCGCCGAAGCGAAGGCAAAGATCGAGGCACGGGCCGAGGAGCGCCTCGAGCGCGACCAAGCCGAGCATCAAAGCAGACTCGCTGCTCGCGCCGAGCAAGAGCAGCGTACGGGCAAGAAGCCTCGTGGCCGGCCGCCCGAACCGCCCACTGGCGGGGTGAAAGACAAGGACCAGGTGAATCTGACGGATGAAGACTCGCGCATCATGAAAGTCGCCGGTGGGGGCTTTGATCAGTGTTACAACGCGCAGGCGGTGGTGGCCGCCGGCAGCATGCTCATCGTCGCCACCGAAGTGACGCAAGCGGGCAACGACAAAGAGCAGCTTAAGCCGATGATCGAGAAGATCCAGGCGCTGCCGAAGGAACTGGGCCGCACCCGACGGATCCTCGCGGACAATGGCTATCTCAGTCAGGGCAACGTCGAGCAATGCGCGGCGGCGAAGATCGAACCGCTGATCGCGATGGGGCGCTCTCGCCATCATGTCAGCTGGAAACAGCGCTTTGCCGCTGCGCCGAAGGCTCCGCCGAAGTCGGCCACGGCGCTTGAGAAGATGGCGCACCGGTTGAAAACCCCGCGGGGCAGAAAGCTCTATGGGCTGCGCAAACAGACCCCCGAACCGGTGTTCGGCATCATCAAATCGGTGATGGGATACCGGCAATGTCTGCTTCGAGGACTGGAAAACGTCAAAGGCGAATGGAATCTGGTCAGCCTGAGTTGGAACATCAAGCGCATGTTCGCGATGCAGCCCTGCTAAGAGGGCATCGCGAGCACTCGCCTTACCAGCATCGGTCAACATCACCATGAATCCATGCTCGATACCCGCCTTTGTCCGTTCAACCAAAACCGTCAACCCGACAGGCTGCTAGGTAGTACGCCACCTCGGACTGAAGTCCGAGAAGAATCGCCGGATTGTCGGGTCCGGTTTCGTAACCCACGATGAGCACGACATGCCTATCGCCCCCGGTAACCAAAAAACGCGTCCCCGGCTTGGGCTTGGCTTTAGCGGTCCAGTTCATATTGCCGCTCCACATTTCTTCAAGGACCGACGGCCGTCGGTCGCCCACGGAGCCTTGGCCGAATAGGCCATGTTCGGGCGGTGTCCAGACCTGGACGCTCGGATCCCTATACGCGTCTTTGCAACTCGCTTTGATTGGCAACTCGCCGAGCTTCTGACAGCTACGTGCCTGGTGGGCGTCTAGCAACTCATTCTTTTGAACAGGAAACAATCGATGCTCAGGGAATTGATCTTCGGTTGTTGCGAGGTGGCTTTCGATCACGACGGCGCCGGTGGTCGGCAGAGTAATGGTCCTGGCTTTCAATGCGACCGACTCTTTCGTGAGGGTACAATCCACTGTTACCAGCGTTGTGGATAACCCAGGATCAGCTGCAAGAACGAGACCCGACACGACTGTGGCCGTGGCGATCCATGAATTGATGATGCGCATATCAGCTCCCCACTCTGTACGATCAACAAGACTTCGTCCTTAATGGGATAGCACTCGGTGCTGTCAGAGTCGCTTTCCCAACGCCGTCGGGTTGGTGACGACACGAGGCATGTCTTGCCAGGAAATGATGAAGGTGGGGACAACCCACGCGATCAGATTGGACAGCCAAATCATATTGGGACTCGTGTCAGAATCCAGATCCGCAAGTACAGGAAACGCATCGAGTAGTCGGTCGATGACAAAGATCAGCGTGATGGCGTAGCTGCGGATCATCCACTGTTGGTGCAGTTGGAAGTTGCGGCGGCGAATGCAATAGAACGCGACAGCGGTGGTCATCAACCACAACGAGGCCTGAGTCACTATCGCGATTTGCGCCGGCAGCGCGTTGTGCAACATGGTGATATAGACGCCGATCGGTGCCGCTAGGGCGACGCCGATGATGTAGCAGCGGCCGAGGATTCGATGAACGCGCGTGTGACGTTGCCTCAGTCGCGTCGAGAATTGCGCGGCGCCGAGGCATAGGACGACCGCGCCGGCCAGGCCGTGGGGAATCAGCGGCCATCGGACCGGGAAGTAATAGGTCCAGAGTGGATCGGAATGGTCAAAGATGAAGCGTTCATTCTTGTACAGCACGAACAGCGTCAGCAATC
>CAYRAC010000264.1:0-5963 GCA_964422045.1 uncultured Steroidobacteraceae bacterium | reverse complement strand
CATTTGTTGCAGGAACCAGCGCACGCCAGGATCGAGTTCGCGAACAGAATTCCACTGGGCGATGATAGGCGTCGGCGGAATCTCAACAGGGAGAGGAAAAATATCCAATGGAAAACGCTTTGCGAAAAGACGTGCCAACCCTGCGTGCACGGTAGCGATCTGATTCGTGCCGACGATAAATTCGGGAATCAAGGTGAATTGCTCCACGGCCATCCCCACTTTGCGAACATATCCAAGTGCCGCAAGAGCATTCCCATCCAAGCTTTGGGATCGACTGTCGGCGAACTCAGCGATGACGTGAGTAGCCTCCAAGAATTGTTCAAGGCTGAGAGAGTTGGCCAATTGAGCGTTGCCTTTCCAGGCGATACAGACATATCGCTCATCGTAGAGCTTTGCTCGCGGATGATTCTGCGAGGCCAATTCCTCCGGCAATACAACGAAGTCATTTTGCCGATGCTCGAGGATATTCGCGACTTGCGGCAATGTGAGTTGCGCGTGGGATATGGTGAGCCGCAGCGAAACGGTGATCCCTGGCGCGACACATGACAAATGGCGCGTCAGCAAAGGCATGAACACGGTGCCTTCGTAGTCGGACACCGCCACGAAGAAGCGGCGCTTCGCGGTTGCCGGATCGAACGCCGAGCGTTCCTGAATCACGGCTTGGGATTGCACCAAGATGTCGCGAATGGGTTGGGCCAGCCGTTGCGCAAGTTCGGTCGCGACCATGCGGCCACCCACGGAGACAAACAGCTTGTCCTGATAGTGAAGTCGCAGCTGCGCCAACGCATTACTTACGGCAGGCTGCGACAAATTCAGTCGAACTGCAGCGCCGCTAACAGTCCCCTCTTCCATCAGCGCGTTGATCACCACGAGCAAATTGAGGTTGACGCCATGATATCGCACGCCGGGACAGTATCACTTATTTGAATAGTTGATGCCTCAAAATTCCAATTTGCTGGTCGCGAGAGCAACGTCTAGGATTCCAACCGCAGCTAGCACCTGGTTTTACAGTCCAAGAGACTCATCGAGGAGCGAGCGTAACTTGAAGGCTGACCGCCGAAGCGCTGGGAGTCTAGCAATGCCAAGCCCTATCATTAATATGGTCCCTGGATTAGCAGAATATCCTATTAATCAATGGTATGTGATCGCCTATAGTAGCGAGATCGGCCGCACGCCAATGCGACGAGATTGTCTGGGCGATCCGATTGTGCTGTTTCGGACCGAATCGGGGGAACCCGTCGCACTTTTCGATCGATGCCCTCACCGCGGCATGCCGCTCTCCAAGGGCAAACTCCTCGGAGATACATTGCAGTGCGGGTATCACGGTATTGAATTTGGTCGGGACGGAAAGTGCACCAAGATTCCATCCGGGGGCGGCCTGCCCGCCAAGATGGCCGTGAAATCCTACCCCTTGATTGAGCGCGCCGGGTGGGTTTGGATTTGGATGGGAACGAGCGCCGCCGACGCGACCCTCGTTCCCAATCACGAGGAGCTGGGAATGGAAGGGACGGGTTGGTATCCGGACCCCGGAATCCACGTCGAGCTTAAAGCGAACTATCTGTTACCGCTCGAGAACCTTGCAGATGCTACCCACATTACGTACTTGCATCACGGCTTGATCGATACCGGCAACGTCGCGGCCGTACCCTATCGTCTGGAATCAGATGACCGAAAGGTTAGGGTGTTTAGAGACTTTATCAATGAGCCCATGCCACCCATACTGGCGCAAGTTTTCCATCTCCGGGGTGAGCGCGTCACGCGCACTCTGGAGTTATCGACATTCGTATCGAACCTGGTGCTGATCCGAAACAGCTTCATTGAGGTCGACGTTCCCGATCCGTCGCGTCGAGTCAACACACTGCTCGTGGCGGTCACGCCCGGGAACGTCAAACACACCCACGAATTCAGCGCCTTCGGCAATAATTATCCCCAGCAGCACCCAACTCGATTCGATGATCTGAAGACGATTCTGCTCGAGGACGTAGCGGCGATAGAGGAAATCCAGACCTTGTTCGACAGGCTCGGAGTCGATGACAGTCCCGAGATCAGCGTAAGATCGGATGAACCGGCGATTCTGGTGCGCCGACTCATTACGCGAATGATCCAGCGAGAACGCGACGGCGCCGGTACGGCCTAGATGTCGAAATAAATTGACGACCCGGGTGCTAATCGTCGGCGGCGGAATCTGCGGGCTGACGCTCGCTTCGGCGCTGCGACAAGCTGCAATCGCAGTGGATCTCGTCGAGATTCGCCCCGACCTGAGCCAACAGGCAGGCGTGGGCCTGTCCTTGCAAGGCAATTGCATCGCTGCGCTCGCACGGATAGGTGTTGCTGCCGAGTGCCTTAAGCGAGGCATGCCTGGAAATTACCTTAATTTACGCAGGCCGGATGGCACGCTCATCGCCCGTCAGCCGCTTCTGCCGATGGGCGGGCCTGCCTACCCGGGCACCATCGGGATATCGCGCAACGATCTTCATGAGATTCTCTTGGCAACCGCCTATGCCGCGGGTGCCAATTTAGAACTGGGGACGAGCTTCACGACAATCAATTCCGATGCTGATGGCGCGGAAGTCGGCTTCGCCGACGGATCGCGGCGGCGCTACGATCTTGTTGTAGGTGCCGACGGCGCTTACTCGGCAACTCGCGCCAGACTCTTTCCACACGTCAAGCCCGCCTCGTGCGGCCAATCCGTCTGGCGCGCAGGGGTGCCTCGCCCCAAGGACAACTTCACCACCGAACTTCACCTTGGAGGGCCAATCGGCGTTGTCGGCATATGTCCCATTTCGAGCGAGTCAGCCTATTTATACATCGTAGAGGCCGCTGACCCAAAGGTGCGCTACGCAAACGATGACTTCGTTTCAGTGATGACGCAGAAACTCGAAGCGTACCGCAGCGCGATGGTTCGCGCGTGCGTCGCGAAATTGCCCGAGTCCTCCGCGATATCATATCGTCCGCTCGAGTGGCTGCTGCTGCCGCCTCCTTGGTTTCAGGGACGGGTTCTGCTGGTGGGAGATGCCGCGCATTGCAATCCCCCGGTTCTCGCGCAAGGTGCAGCCATGGGGATTGAGGACGCCATCGTTCTTGCGGAAGTGTTGGCTGAAGGTTCGTCCGTCGATACGGCCCTCGCAAAGTTTGAGGCTCGCCGTTTCCCGCGAGCGAGCCTGGTGGTGAACAATTCCGTGCAGCTCTGTGAATGGGAGGTTAAGCATCTGGTCGGGCCGCAAGAGGTGGGCCGTTTGATGTTGGAAACTCAGAAAGCCCTGGCGCGGCCCTTCTAACCCTCATGATCAAGCTCTACGACTATGAACTCTCCGGAAGCTGTTACAAGGTTCGCCTGCTCCTGCATTTTCTCCAAATTCAATACCAAGCGATACCGGTGGACTTCGTCGAGGGCGAACACAAGCGCGAGCCGTTCCTCGCGATAAATCCATTTGGGGAGCTCCCCGTATTGGAAGACGGCGAACTGGTGTTGCGCGATGCGCAGGCGATATTGACGTATCTCGCTCTCAAATACGATACCTCCGATTCTTGGTACCCCAACAACCCTGAGCACCGTGGTTTGATCAGCCAGTGGCTTGCCACAGGCGGCGGGGAATTGATGTGCGTGTCGGGCGCAAGATTAGCCAAGGCGCTTCGCTACCCTCTCGACGTTGAGACGCTGCATGCGCAAGCTCACCGCGTGTTTCGCATTTTGAATGCGCATCTGGCAGGTCGCGAATTTCTCGCGTTGGAGCACCCCACCATCGGCGATATCGCCTGCTTTCCCTACACGGCTCTTGCGAATGAGGCAGGCCTCGACATATCTGGCTATCCAAACCTACTCGCATGGTCGCTGCGGATACGTCGCTTGCCCGGCTTCTTGCCGATGCCTGGGATTTCGCCGCTTGACTGATTTGGGCACTGCCAGCGCAGACAATTCTCGTCAGATGTCTTCTGCCAGTCGATGTAGCGCGTTGCCGGACATTTCGCCCACGAGCGCAGAACTACCCTGCGCCATCTGCACCTCGCCGATCTCCAGGCTTCTCTCAACGACGAAGCGGCAGCGCTCGAAGCGGCGCTGCGTGTAGGCAGTCAGGGCGTGCTCAAGGTTGTCCGAGCCGCGGTTGATCTCCTCGGTGAGCACCAGCGCATCCTCGACCGCCATGCCGGCGCCACTCGCGAGATGCGGCGTGGTCGCGTGGACCGCGTCACCGACTAGTACGATTCGGCCAGAGTGCCAGGGCTTCGGCAGCAACACGCTTTCCAGCGGTCGATGCACGATTGAGGAGTGGGGTCCGACGCCTTCGCGAATCGCCACAATGCGTCCGCCGAAATCGGCGAGCAGGCTGCGCACCCTCGCTGGCTCATCTTGCTGATCGATCCGCAGCCGTTCGCGGTCGGTTTCCAGTATGAAGACGTAGACGCTATTGTAGGAGCAAGGGGTGATGCCAACCATGTTCGCATGACCCAGATAGAAGCAGATCTTATGTAAGTCTTTCGGGCGTTCGGCAACGATGCGCCAACTGCCCTGACCGGTGAATCGCGGCTTTGGTGCTTCAGGAAAGATGAGCGCGCGCATTTGTGAGTAAACGCCATCAGCGCCGACAACCAGGTCATATCGAGCGCATCGCCCATCGCTGAAGCTCACCTCTACGGCCCCAGCGTCTTGCTGCACATGTGCCACGGTAATTCCCAACCGCACAGCGATTCCCAGGCGCCGGACCTCTTCGGACATGATCCGATGCAGAACGGGCCGCATGATTCCACCGGTCGCCGGCAGACCCTCCTCAATGGCCGGCTCATCCAGTTCAGCAATGGGCGCGCCGCTGAAATGATAGAGCTGGGTGCCGTTGCTGATTGCCCCCTCGGCCTTAATTCTCTCGAGAAGTCCCAGTCTTCGGTACGCTCGCAGCGTGGGTCCTGTTATCGTAATCCCGGCGCCGTATACCCGCCAATCCGGGTCGCGATCGATCAATTCGACGGCAACACCGCTCCGCTGCAGGCAGATCGCGGTGGCCATACCTGCGATTCCGCCGCCGACGACCAGAGTTTTGGAAGCTGAAATCATGCCGAGGGGTTAACCGGGAGGTGCCTTGGGGTTCGGCGTATAGCCCTCAACATAGGTCACATCCCAAGGGGCTGCTTCCATCATGAAAGGAGCCATCACATGCACGAAACTGAAGAACCCGAACATGGGATTCCAGCTGCGCGGAATCCAGCTGTCATCCAGAAAGTCGGAATCTGCGCCGTACTCGGCCTGACCTCCGGTCGGGCACGGCAAGTAGTAGAACAGCGAGGACGCGATACGATGGCGGCCAAGCCCCCAGGTGGACTTCGGCCAACCGCGGCGCTCCATATAATTAGCACCCACCATGATTTCATCGACATCTTCGACGCCAAAGTTTGCGTGATCAAATCGAGGCTTGCCGTCCATGCCAGGAAAGGGCAGGTTTGCGTTTAGAAAATAGATGTTGTGATGATCGCGCGTGCCATCGGCGCGCCCGAAGATTCCAAATGTGCGCTGCACGTCGGAGAGTCGGAAGTTCAGCCGGTCCCGGTAGAACCGCCAGGATGCCTCGAAGTCCGGGACTTGAAAGACTACGTGCTGAATCACCTTCGGTCGGGCCCTGAGGCGCCACTTGCGCTGCTGATTGAGCCGATTGCAATTGCCGGGGGAATTGATCGGATCCGGGGCCGTGACAACCGGGGTCTTGTGAAAGACGCGAAATCCTATCGCGAGTCCGTCGTCACCCAGACAGTGTAGCGTTCCGTCCGCATCCCGGCGCAGTTCGCGATCCTTTCCGAGATCTTGCGCAAGTTGCTCCAGACTTGCTTCGGTATCCACCCCCCAGACAGTCTCGTGCACACCGTTCCCCGCAAGCCGCGACTCGGGAATCAGCGGATCTCCGATTGACCGGAGCACGACATTCGAACCCTCCTCGAGCCGGAAATGCGCGTACCGATCGCTTTTCGCGAGCAGCGGC
>CAYRAC010000263.1:1851-5967 GCA_964422045.1 uncultured Steroidobacteraceae bacterium | reverse complement strand
GATTTGATCTTTAAGGGCGATGTCGCCAAGATCAAGGACGTGATGTCGCGCTCCAACCGTCTTGGCATGAAGACGTTCGACCAGGCGCTGTTCGAATTGTACGAAGCCGGATTGATCTCATACGAAGATGCCTTGCGCAACGCCGACTCGAAGAACGAGTTGCGGCTGCGCGTGAAGCTCGAGAGCAAACGGGAAATGAAGAATCCGGAAGAGGGCGGTCAATCGCTGCAGATAGTCGAGGAAGAAGAAGGCCAGGTGTTCTAATCTATGTCCGCAGTACCCGAAGTTCCGGCTCAGGTAATGAATACCAAGCCGCTGTTCAAACTCATGGTCGAGCGCAAAGCCTCGGACCTGTTTTTTACCTGCAATGCCCCGGTCAAGATCAAGATCGAGGGTAAGATATTTCCCGTCAACAAGCAGGTCTTGAGCCCCGAGACGGTGCGTCAAGCGGCGCTTGGACTCATGACCCAGGAGCAAATCGACCACTTCAACGAAGAGCTGGAAATCGATTTCGCCATCTCCGAGACCGGCCTCGGCCGCTTTCGAGTCAACGTTTTCTATCAGCGCGGCTATCCCGCGATGGTGCTGCGCTACATCACGGCGGAAATGCCCAAGCTCGAGGACCTCGGCTTGCCCGACGTTTTCAAGGAATTGGTGATGCTCAAGCGCGGGATGATTCTCATGGTGGGCGCCTCCGGCGCCGGCAAGTCGACGACGCTTGCCGCGATGATCAATTACCGCAATGAGACCTCCTCGGATCATATATTGACCATCGAGGATCCGATCGAATTCCTGCATACCAACAAGAAGTCGATCGTGAACCAGCGCGAGGTGGGTTTAGATACGAAATCATTCGGGCGCGCATTACGCAGTGCGGTGCGCTCCGCTCCGGACGTGATTCTGGTCGGCGAAATTCGCGACCGTGAAACCATGGAAGCTGCCATCGCGCTCGCCGGCACCGGGCACTTGTGCATCGCCACCCTGCACGCCAACAATTGCGCCGAGACCCTGGATCGCATCATCAACATGTTTCCGCGCGACCAGCACACGCAGATCTTCCTGGATTTGTCGCAGTACCTGCGCGCCATTCTGTCGCAGCGGCTGGTGCACGCGAAAACCGGTGCGCGCGTCGCGGCGTCCGAGGTGATGGTGAATACGCCGTATATGTCCGAACTCATCAAGAAGGGCGACGTAATCGGCGTGAAAGAAGCGATTCGCACCGGCACGGAGCGCGGCATGCTGAGCTTCGACAGCTCGCTCTATAACCTGGTGCGCGAGGGACGAATCGAGCTCGAGGAAGCTTTGTCGAGCGCCGATTCGCGTACCAACCTCGAAGCCAAGATCAATTTCGGCTGAACGGCGACTTCGCAGCGCTCGAGGTTGCCTTCGAACTCGCGGCTGCAGACATCCCAACCGGATTTCAGAGCGCGCGCGCGGCAGGCCATGGGGTCGATATTCAGTGCGCGGTGCGCGGCCGCCGCGAGATCGGTGTCGAGAGCACCCGTCACCCCATCTTCGATCACATCGATCGGCCCGGTCACCGGGTACGCGGCGACGGGCACGCCGCACGCCATCGCCTCGAGATTGACGAGGCCAAAGGTGTCGGTGCGGCTCGGGAACACCATGATGTCGGCCGCCGCCAGGTGCATCGCGAGATCCTTGCCGAAACGGTAGCCGGCGAAACTCACCTGCGGATGCTGCTTCTCGAGCCGCGCGCGTTCCGGACCGTCGCCGATGATGATCTTGCTGCCGCTCCAGGCCATATTCAAGAAAGCGTCGATGTTCTTTTCGACCGCGACGCGGCCCACATAGGCCGCGATCGGGCGCGGCAGCGTCAGAAAGTCCTTGCGGAGAGGTCTGAATACGTCGGTATCCACGCCGCGGCGCCAATTCGCCAGGTTGTCGAAGCCCTGCGCGGCCAAATCCCGGCGCACCGAGGCGGTGCTCACCATGCAACGCACGGCCGCGCCGTGAAACCAGCGCAGCGCGCGGTACGAGGCTTTGAGGGGGATGGGGAACCGCGCCCGCAGATACTGCGGAAACTGCGTGTGATAGGAGGTGGTGAAACGCAGCCCCTTGTCGACGCAGAAGCGCCGCGCGCTCAAGCCCAAAGGGCCTTCGGTCGCGATGTGCAGCGCCTGCGGCGAGAACGTGCGGATACTTTGTTCGACCTTCCGATAGGGCAGGATCGAGAGGCGGATTTCCGGGTACGTGGGACAGGCGACGCTGTGAAAATCCCGCGGCGTGACGATTCTGACCTCATGACCGAAGCGGCCGAGCCATGCGGCAGTCTGTCCGAGCGTGCTGACCACGCCGTTGGTCTGCGGAAACCACGCATCGGTGACAATCATGATTCTCATGCGCATTCACCATCGCACGATGCCATGACGAAACGATGAATCTGCGTGCGTGTGCGGCTCAACTGCGACGCGCAGCGCAGTTCAGGCGCTGCGCAGCGTCGATGTAACAGGCCTGTAACGAAAATCCTATATTTGCTTCATGGCACAGCCGTGTTTGGCGTTTTCTCGAGGAACCACTATGCGAAGCTTCTTGGCGGAATTGCGCACTCAGCGTTGGGACGATCATCGCTACTACCATCACAGCCGAATCAATCAATCCTTGCACCTGCTGAGCGCACTCAGCTTCATCGTCGCCTACATCACTGCATTCACCGATCCTGCGAAGTCCGCACTGATCGGCTGGCTGGTGTCCATGGTCAGCCGTCAATCCGGGCATTTTTTCTTCGAGCCGAAAGGTTACGACGCCGTGAACCAGGCGAGCCACGAGCACAAGGAACAAATCAAGGTCGGATACAACCTGAAGCGCAAGGTGATCTTGCACGCGGTATGGGCACTGTCGCCCGCGCTGTTGTGGCTGGACCCGACCTGCTTCGGTCTGTTCAAGGCGCATGCCGGCGGCGCCGAGTTCATGCGCCACGTGGGTGAGATTTGGCTCATCGTCGGCATCGGCGCGCTGCTGTTCCGCACCGTGCACCTGTTCTTTCTAAAGGACGTGCAAACCGGATTGGTGTGGCTCACCAAGATCATCACCGACCCATTCAACGACGTGAAGACCTATTACAAGGCGCCGCTCTACTTGATGCGCGGCGAACTGATCGATCCGATGAGCGGCGTCGAGGCCCATCGGGCCTGAAGCATTTCGCGCAACACGCGGCGGCGAATGGCCCGATTGGTGAGGCGCGGTTCCGTCCACCACCAGCCGTCGCGCTGCATGTCCCCGGCCGCCGCCAGAAATCTGGCGGCGACCTCGGCGAAATCGGCATCGCTGTAATTCAAACTGAAGATGAGGCGTCCGCTGCCGACCCAGCTCAGCGCCAGCCCGGCGGCGCGCAGATAGTATTGAAACATCCAGTTATAGCGCGACGGCGAGGTGTAAAGGATGGTCCAGATCGTCGACAGGTTGGCGACTTGCAGCGGCAGGCGTGCGGCGCGCAGGCGTTCGTTGAGCTCGAGCGCACGACGGTTCCAGGTCGCATCGAGATCCTGATACACGGCGCGCAGCGCCGCGCCGTCGAGACGCCGCAAGAACTCGTACATCGCACCCATGACGTACGGATGGGCGTTGAAAGTACCGCGCGCAAAGCAGATGTCAGCCGGCCGGTCCGCGCGATAGCGCCGCATGAATTGCGCGCGCCCGCACAGCACGCCGACGGGCAGCCCGCCGGCAACCGTTTTGCCGTAGGTCACCATATCGGCGCGCACCCCGAAGTATTCCTGGGCTCCGCCCGGCGCGAGGCGGAAGCCGACGAACACCTCGTCGAAAATCAAGACGATGCCGGCCGCGCTGCAGACCTCGCGCAACCGCGTGAGCCACGCGGCGTAGGCGGCCCGGTCGAAATGCGCCGCGCGGCCGCTGTCGATGAGAGTCGAGTCGCCCGGGGCGCTCGCGTTCGGATGCAAGGCCTGCAGCGGGTTGACCAGCACGCAGGCGATATCGCGTCGCTTGCGCAGCACACGCAAGCTCGCCTCGTCCATGTCATTCAAGGTGTAGGTTTCGCGAGCCGTGAGAGGATTGCCGACACCCGGTTGCACGTCGCCCCACCATCCATGATAGGCGCCGCAAAAGCGCACCAGGTGGCTGCGGCCGGTGTGGTAG
>CAYRAC010000263.1:0-1841 GCA_964422045.1 uncultured Steroidobacteraceae bacterium | reverse complement strand
CGCACGGCCTGCATCACCGCCTCGGTGCCGGACATGTGAAAGGAGATCTCCTCCTGCCGCGAAATTTGCAGCAGGCTGCGCACATTGTAGGCGGTCACCGGATGGTACGCGCCGAGCACCGGCCCCAAGCCCTGAACATGCCGACTGCCTTGTTCGATGCACTCCTTGTAGAAATCGTAGCCGAAGACGTTAACGCCGTACGAGCCGGTCAAATCGTAGAACCGATTGCCGTCGAGATCGGTGATCGTCACTCCGCAGGAGGACTCGATGAAGCTGCCGGAGTTGAGGTGACGCCGTACGAAGCCGCTGAATTGGAACGGCACGCGGTAGCGGGACGTGAACTGCAGGTCCGACACTGCGTCGGCGACCTCGCCGGTGAGCTCGAGCGTCTTCTTGAAGCGCTCGGCAAATACGGCCGCCAAGCGCATGAAGCCGGCACGGCGCGCGGCCGCGACGTCGGGCGGGGCGGCATCGGCGCGGAAGAAATGCGCCTCATCGTATTCGTAAAACGGCACCAGCGAGGCGAAGCGTCGCGCCATGCGTGAATGCCCGCTCAGCGAGCGATGCTTGGCGCGCGACAGCTGCAGCCGCAGCGCGAGCTTGCGCAGCAGGACGGCGAGTGCGAGTCCGGCCAACCCATACAACATCAGCGTAGCAATTGCCGTTTTCCGTAAATTACCCGTAGCCAGCGCACTGTATTGCAGGGCGATGACACTGAGATGACGGCAAAATCCCTGATCGCGCGCATCGTTCAGCAGGAAGACATCAACTTCCTGTTGACCAACCGCATCCCGCGTCGTTTGTTGACGCAGTTCACAGGCTGGCTCAGCCGAATCGAGCAACCGTGGGTGTCGGCCGCCTGCATAGCACTGTGGCGGCTATTCTCGGATCTCGATCTGAGCGAGGCGAAGCAGACGAATTTCAAGAGCGTGCACGCCTGTTTTACGCGCGAATTGAAGGCCGGTGCCAGGCCGGTCGATTCGGATCCGCGCTGCCTGACGAGCCCATGCGACGCGCTGGTGGGCGCTTGCGGCACGGTAACGGACGGATCAGTTCTGCAGGCGAAGGGTTTCCCGTACCCGCTGCTCGATCTGCTGGCAGACCCGGAGCTGGTGGGTTACTACCGGGATGGCCAATACGCGACCTTGCGCCTGACGTCGAGCATGTATCATCGCTTTCACGCGCCTGCCGACTGCCGAGTCGAACAAGTGACCTACATATCGGGCGACACGTGGAACGTGAATCCGATTGCGCTCAAGCGGGTCGAGAAACTGTTCTGTAAGAACGAACGTGCGGTCATCCGCTGCCGGCTCGCCGCCAGCGGAGCGCTGCTGACGCTCGTGCCCGTGGCGGCGATTCTGGTCGCAAGTATCCGCCTGCGATTCCTCGACGTGCTGCTGCGTCTCTCCTATCGCGGGCCCAATGTCATTCCTTGCGATGCGGCTCTGCATCGCGGCGAAGAAATGGGTTGGTTCGAGCATGGCTCGACCATCATCGTTTTCGCGCCGCGGGGAGCCCGCTTGAGTGACAGCGTGCATGAGGGCGGGCGCATCAAGGCGGGACAGGCCTTGATGCGGATCGACCGCATCCAGGCCGTGCCGCCGGTTGCCGCGGCTGCCCTTAGAAACTCTGTTTGTACTGCAGTATCACCGTCAACGGCTGCAGCGTTGCGACTTGCGGAATGATGGTCCCGGCCGCGTAGTTCTGATACTGCGCGTATCCCACATAGCCGATGTCGCCGAGATTCGGCTTGGCGTTGCTCGAGTTGTGAATGTTGAGCGACACTTAGAGCGGCCGGCGATGGCGGGTGAGTGTGGCCGCAATCGCGGCCAGCACCGCCA